>JANMBS010000004.1:0-5319 GCA_031360525.1 Thermomicrobiales bacterium | reverse complement strand
GATCGAACCGGCGCTCGCCAGCATCACGCAGGTCAACAGGCCGAGTCGCTTGAACGTTTTCGGGCGGAGCGATGGATTTGGCACGGAACTCTCCCTCGGGCGCCCGGTCGGCGGCCTGAAATGGATTACCAGCGGTGGTAGGCCGGATGATCGGGTTTGACCGCCACGAACGTGCCGCGGCAGATGGCGCAGACTTTCCCCCGCGCGGTGAGCGTCGCTTCGACGATGGCGCGGTCGTCCGTGGATTCGACGATGCGGGCCTCGAGGTGCACGGGCCCGTCACTCGGCGTGGGTCGTTTCAGCGTGATGGCGTAGCTGGCCGTCACGGTGCAGGGCGGGACGCTGGCACTCGTTTTCTGCATGAGATGCCAGGTGGCCGCCCAGTTCGAATGACAGTCCAGCAGCGTCCCGATGATGCCGCCGTTCAGGACGCCCTCGAAGGCCGCGTGGTGGGGGAGCGGCTGCCAGTCCGCGACCAGCTCACCAGGTTCACCGGCTTCGTCCGGTTCGTGGCTCTCGATCCCCAGGCCATGCTCGTTCGCCGGCCCGCATCCGAAGCACCGGGAGGCCGGGCTGAACTGGATCTGGAGGCTCGGTTCGCTCAAGAGTGTCAGCGCCGGAGGTAGCCGGGGATGTCGGGCTCCGGTCCGCGCCATAGGCCGTGGAGGCGATCGGTCGGGTAGCCGATGGCTCGGCGCTCGTGGCTGCGCATCGATCGAGTCTAGCGACGTGGTCCCGGAGGAGGGAGTCGAACCCTCATGCCCTTGCGGGCGGCCGATTTTGAGTCGGCTGCGTATGCCATTCCGCCACTCCGGGCCGGCCCCAAGTGTAGGCGGCGACGGGGAGCGGGCGGACCCAAGGCTGAGCGTGGCCATCGCTCCGCGGGCCCGGTTTCAGATGGTCAACTCCGCCTAACGCTCCGGACGACGACCTTTTGGCATACCGATCCCGATCGGACCCGAGGGTGGTCCGTCGAACGCTCCGGGCGCCGACGGTCCGGGGGGGTTCCCGAGCGCGCCCGAGCGGCTTGGGCACGGGTCGGGCGCTGGAGGACGAACGGGGCACGCACGCACCGCCGATCGGCACGGCGCGGAACCTCGCCATAGATCGGGACGTCTGCGCCGAAACCGATGCTAGACTCGCCCAGCCTCAGAATCGCCGTCCGGAGGGACCCCCCGACCGTGGAGGACCTTCGCTCGACGACGGTCTCCGACGACCCCGTCCAGCGCCGCGACCTCATCCTGCTCGAGCGAGCCCGAGAAGGCGACCTCGATGCATTCAACGACCTCGTCGTGCTCTACCAGGACCAGCTGTTCGCCCTCGTCGTACGGATGGTCCCCGATCGCGACCAGGCGTCCGACTGCGTCCAGGAGGCGTTCTTCTCGGCATTCCGCAACCTGACCTCGTTCCGTGGCGGCAGCGTCAAGTCGTGGCTCAACCGGATCTGCGTGAATGCCGCGATGGACACGCAGCGGGCACGGAAGCGGCGGCCGGTCCAGCCGTACCCCGAGTTCGATGACGAGAGTTGGCAACCGCCCGCCGGGGCCGAGGCCGACCCGGAGCGGACGGCGATGCTCGCCGAGCGGACACGCGCGCTGGCCGGCGCCCTGGCCGGGATCACCGACGATCAACGTTCGGCGATCGTCCTGTACGACGTCGAGGGCTACGACTACGCCGAGATCGCCGAGATGACCGGCGTCTCGCTCGGGACCGTCAAGTCACGCATCCATCGCGGCCGGCTGGCCCTGCGCGACCTGCTCGGCGACCGGATGGAGCTGTTCCGTGGCTGATCCCCGAGAGCCACACGCCCAGCACGACCCGGACGTCATCGCGGCGTTGCTCGATCGCGACATCGGCCCTGAAGAGCGGGCGATCGCGGAATCGCGGATCGCGTCGTGCGCATCCTGCGCCGCGCTGCACGCCGACCTCCTGATGCTGTCGACTGCGACCCGCGCGCACCCGACCCCGGCACGGCCGCGCGGCTTCACGCTCACCACCGCCGACGCCGCGCGCCTGGCTGGAGAGACCGAGCGGGAACCTGGGGTAGCCGCGGCCCGTCTCGGCGGTGCAATGACAGATCCGTTCATCCCGCCCCACCATGCCGTACACGACACCATGCTCGTCGCGTCACTCGCCGATCATTCACTGGCGGAGGCCGAGCGCGACGCCGCTGAGGCGCTCGTGTCCGCGTGTCGCCAGTGCGCCGACCTCCACGCCGACCTCCTCGCGCTCAGGGCCGCGACACGCGCGATGCCCACCCCAACCCGACCGATCGATTACATGCTGACCGCGCGCGATGCCGTCCGGCTCCGTTCAGGCGGCTGGCGCCGCTTCGTGGCGATCCTTGGCACATCGCGCGATGCGCTCAGCCGGCCACTTGCGGTCGGGCTCACGACGCTCGGTCTGGCCGGGTTGCTCGTGGCGAACGTTCCATCCTTCTCGTTCTCCAGCGGCGCGGCGACATCTGCCCCAGCCTCGGTCGGAGCCCCGGCCGGCGGCGCTGCGGTCGACAACGCCGACGGCACGACGACTCTGGCCGCGTCGGCCGCGGCCGAAGCCGCCGCGTCGGCTGCCCCCCTCCCGGACAACCTGACCGGAGCGGCCGCCCTGGCCTCGGCGGCGCCCGCGCCGGCGCTGGGCCCGGTGTTCAATGCCGGCGCCACGCCGCCATCCGATACCCAGGGGGCCACGAGTGGTTCCTCGAAGGGCCAGGCCGGCGCACCCGCGAGGTCGCAAGGTGAGACGAACGATCTCCTGTTGTCGCAGGAGGTGGGCGGGGTCTCCCCGCTGGTCGTGCTGTCGGCCGCTTTCCTCGTCGCAGGGCTGGGTCTGTTCACACTGCGCTGGACGGCGCGGCGCTTCTTGGGCGACTGACCGGCCGGCCCGTCCTCGAAGTCCCGCGGGGCACGCGGCTACACTTGATCCGTGCCCAACGAACGCCTGATGTTGCTCGATGGCAACGGGCTGATCTACCGCGGATACTTCGCCCTCCCGCCCCTCACCACCTCGAAGGGCGAGCTGGTCAACGCCGTCTTCGGCTTCTGCAGCATCGTCCTGCGCGGCATCCAGGACCTCCAGCCCGACTACGTCGCGGTCGCCTTCGACCTCCAGGGGCCGACCTTCCGCCACGAGCAGTACGCCGAGTACAAAGCCACCCGTCAGCGCATGCCGGACGACCTTCGCGACCAGTTCCCCAAGGTCCGCGAGGTGGTCAAGGCGCTGCGGATCCCCGTCTACGAACTACCCGGCTACGAGGCGGACGACGTGATCGGCACGATCGTGGTCGACGCCGAGAAGCGCGGCCTGGACACCACGATCGTGACCGGCGATCTCGACATGCTCCAGCTCGTCAGCGACCAGACACGCCTGATGACCACCCGGTCCGGCGTGGAGAACACGATCCTCTATGACCCGGCGCGGATCCGCGAGCGGTACGACCTCGTGCCGGGCCAGATGATCGACTACAAGGCACTCAAGGGCGACCCGACAGACAACATCCCGGGGGTGCCCGGGGTAGGGGAGAAGACCGCCGCCAAGCTGATCCGCGAGTTCGGGACCCTCGAGGCTCTCTACGAGCGGATCGACGAGGTCAAGCCCGACAAGCTCCGCGACAAGCTCATCGAGCACCGCGATGCCGTGTTCATGGGCAAGGACCTCACGACGATCGTATGCGACCTCCCGGTCGACTTCGACCTCGAAGCGGCCAGGCTTGGCGACTATGACCGCGAGACGGTCATCCGGCTCTTCCGCGAGTACGAGTTCCGGTCGCTCATCGAGCGGCTCCCGGCGATGACCGGGGAGACCGCGGGTGCGGCCGCAGAGGCGTTGCGTGGCGTGGCGACCGATGGCTCGGTGCCGGCCGCGCGGGTCGTCGGAGCCGCCCGCCCGTCTGGGTGGGGATCGGCACGCCCGGCGCGGCCGCCGGCGGATGGTGGCGGTCTGCAGTTGTCGCTCGACTTCGATGCCGTCGGGCGGTCCTCTGCGCCGGGGACCGCGGAAGCCCTCGGATCGGACGATTCCGCCACGGACCCCGATACCGATGGCGCGGCGAGCGCGGGCGCCGGCGGTCCGACCGTCCTCACGATCCCCCTTCCTGACGACCTGCCCTCTGCGCTGGCGGCGGCCATCGCCGACCCGTCGCGCATCGAGGTTCAGGCGGGCGATCGGATCGCGGGCCTCGAACCGTGGCTCGCCGCCCAGCCGGCCGTCGGGGTCGGGCTCCTGCTCGACGACCCGCGTCCGCGCCGTGGGTCGCCCATGGCGCTCGCGATCGCCGGCGCCGATGGCCGGACGGTTGCCGTCGAGGGCCCGGATGATGCGGCGGCGCTGCGCCGGCTCCTCGATCGGCTCGTAACCCCGGTCGTCGGCCACGAGGTCAAGCCGCTGCTGGTTGCCCGCATCGGGGACGATCCGGGGGCCGACCCGACGCCGGTCGCCTTCGACACCCAGATCGCGGCGTACGTCCTCAACGCCTCCCTGCGCAGCCAGACGATCGCCGACGTCGTGGCCGAACAGCTCGACCTCATCCTGCCGCCGGTCGCGGAACTGGACGCCGCGGCCCGGGCCGGCCTCGAGGCGCTCTCCGCGCTGGCCGTCCGCGAGCCCCTCGAGCGACGCCTCGTCGACGACGGCCTCGACCGCCTCTACCGCGAGATCGAGCTCCCTCTGATCGCGGTCCTCGCCCGGATGGAGGCCACCGGGGTCGCGCTCGACCTCGAGGCCCTGCAGGTCCTGGCGACCGAGTTCGCCGCGGAGATCTCCCGGCTCGAAACGGAGATCTATGCCGACGTCGGCCACGAATTCAACCTGGGCAGCCCCAAGCAGTTGGAGCAGATCCTCTTCTTCGAACTCGACCTGCCCAAAGGCAAGCGGACCAAGACCGGCTACTCGACCGACGCATCCGTGCTCGAGGACCTGCGCCCGGCGCACCCGATGATCGACAAGCTCCTCGAGTGGCGGATCTACACGAAGTTGCGGTCCACGTACGTCGATGCGCTGCCGACGCTGATGGCCGCCGATGGTCGCCTCCACACGACCTTCCACCAGGCCGTCGCCGCGACCGGTCGCCTGTCGTCGTCTGATCCGAACCTCCAGAACATCCCCATCCGGACCCCGCTCGGGCGACGCATCCGGCGCGCCTTCGTGGCCGGCGGCGCCGACCTGACGCTGGTGGCCGCCGACTACAGCCAGATCGAGCTGCGCATCCTCGCCCACGTGTCGGGCGACGAGCACCTGCGCGACGCCTTCGCCCGGAACGCCGACCTCCACCGCGAGACGGCGGCGCTCGTCCTTCACAAGGACCCGGCCGAGGTGACCCTG
>JANMBS010000570.1:0-4132 GCA_031360525.1 Thermomicrobiales bacterium | reverse complement strand
CGTCGCGGCCCCAGGCGATCGGCCCCGCCGGGCCCGTGAACGGCGCGTCGGCAAGGGCGGTCACCAGCGCACTGCCGAGCCGCCCGCCCGCGCCCGTGACCGCGACACGCATCAGTCGACGGTCGGGGCGTTCGCTGCGGCCGCCTCGCCCGTCGCAAGCCGCTGGCCGTACTGACGCGCATACCAGCCGTCCCAGTTGCCCGAGCGGGCCGCGCGCCACCACGCCTCGTTGGCCGTGTACCAGTCGATGGTCTTGGCGAGCCCGTCCTCGAAGGTCGTCCGCGGCCGCCAGCCAAGGCCGGCCAGCTTCGCGCCGTCCATCGCGTACCGACGGTCGTGGCCCGGCCGGTCCTCGACCTGCATCACCAGCGACCACGGCTTGCCCAGGTGCTCGAGCAGCAGGGCGACGACATCGCGGTTGGTCCGTTCCGTCGGCCCGGCGATGTTGTACATCTCGCCGGTCTCACCGTGGCGCAGGACGTGGTCGATAGCCGCCGCGTGGTCGGACACGTAGAGCCACTCGCGCCGCTGCAGCCCGTCGCCGTAGAGCGGGAGCGGGCGGTCGTCGATGGCATTGGTCACGAACAACGGGATCAGCTTCTCGGGGTGGTGGTAGGGGCCGTACGTGTTGGAGCCGCGGGTGACGACCGCGTCGACACCGTGGGTGATGACGTAGCTCCGGACCAGCAACTCCCCGGCCGCCTTGGCCGCCGCGTATGGCGAGCGCGGCGCGAGCGGCGCGTCCTCGCGGGCGTGGCCCTCGTCGACCGAGCCGTAGACCTCGTCGGTCGAGACCTGGAGGAAGCGCGGCCTGGCAGGGGCGATCCGGCACGCCTCCAGCAGGACGTGCACACCGATCACCCCGGTCGCGAGGAACGCCTCGGGGTCGAGGATCGAGCGGTCCACGTGCGACTCGGCGGCGAAGTTGACGACCGCGTCTGAGGCGGCCACCAGGGGCTCCACGACCGACGGGTCGGCGATGTCGCCGCGCACGAAGGTGAAGCGTTCGGCCATCTCGGGGTCGTCGCGGACCGGTGCGAGGTTCGCCTCGTTCCCGGCGTAGGTCAGCTTGTCGAGGACCGTGATCCGCGTGCCGTCACGACGGCCGAGCACGTCACGGACGTAGCACGAGCCGATGAACCCGGCGCCGCCGGTCACGAGCAGGCGGCCGAGCGCCGGCGTCTCGGACACGGTCAGCCCACCGGCCGGCTGACCGGCGGCGGCAGGCGTCCCTCGGCGTCGTCGGCTGCGGCCAGTTCGGCCGCGCGCAACAGCGACGGCACGGTCCCGGCGTCGGTCCAGTGGCCCTCGTAGGTCGGGCTGTAGAGGCCGCCGTTGGGGATGTAGTGGTTCAGTACATCGGTGATCTCGAGCTCGCCGCGCCCCGACGGAAGGAGGTGGTCGATGACATCGAAGGCGTCCGGCCGCAGGAAATAGACGCCGATCGGGATGAGGTCGCTCTTGGGCTGGTCGGGCTTCTCCTCGAAGCCGACGACCCGGCCGTCGGCGTCGAGCTCGGCGACGCCGAAGCGCTCCGGGTCGGGGACCTGGTAGAGCAGCGTGCCGGCGCCGAACGGCCCCGACTCGAACGTGGCGGCGACATCGGCCAGGGCCGGCCCGCGCAGGATGTTGTCGCCGAGGACGCAGCAGAACGCGTCGTCGCCCACGAAATCGCGGGCCAGCCCGATGGCGTGGGCGATCCCGAGCGCACCCGGCTGGTAGCGGTAGGTGAGGTCGATGCCGAAGGCAGACCCGTCCGCGAGCAGCTCGACGACGTCGCCGACGCTCTTGCCACCGACGATGACCATCACCTCGCGGATCCCCATCCGGGCAAGGGTCTCGATCGGGTAGTAGATCATCGGGCGGTCGTAGATCGGCAGCAGGTGCTTATTGGTGACGATCGTCAGCGGGTAGAGGCGGGTCGCCGTCCCGCCGGCAAGAACGATGCCTTTCATCGGGGCGAAGCGTAGCAGCGGCGGCCGGCCGGCACCCTGGCGATCACGGTTTCGGGGTCGCGGTCGGCGCCACGCTCGGGACCAGGCAGGGTTGCTCCCCCTGCGGCAGCGTGCCGCCGGTGCCGCAATCGACCGGCTGCTGCTCGATCGGGGGCAGCCCGCCCTGGTAGTCCGTGATGATCAGCAGGAACTCCAACCGATCGAGCGGCGCGGCCGGCCGGAGGTAGGCCGTCTGGACGACGCTGTTGGCATCGTGCCGGACGTCGACGACCTGCCCGACCAGGAGGCCCTTGGGGTACGGCGACCGGACACCGACGCCGAGATCGATGCCGGCGGTGACGACCTCGTCGCCGACCGCCACCACGTCGCCCGAATCGATCTGGCGCATGATCAGGACGCCCCCGAGCTGGCCGACCACCTCGCCGGTGGCGGCGTTCGTGGTCAGCTGGCCGATGACCGTCGAGTCGGCGTCGGTCAACAGGACGACCGTCGCGCTGCCGGGGCCGACCTCCACCACCCGCCCGGCCAGCGCGCCGCCGGCCGCGACCGCCACGTCACCGACCGCGATCCCGTCGTCGGTCCCCTTGTCGAGCACGACCAGGCGGCGGAACTCGGACGACTCGCGGGCGATGACCGTCGCCGCGGCCGTCTTGAAATCGAATCCGGCCCGCAGTTGCAGCAGGGCGGTCAGCGAATCGTTCTCGCGCCGGACTTCCTCGAGGCGGGCGGCCTCGGTCCTGAGTCGCTCGTTCTCGGCACGCAGTGCGGCGTTGTCGACGCGCAGGCGGTCGATCTCCACGATCGCGGCCGCCACCGACGCGACGCTGCTTGCCGCTCCGTCGAGCGCGCCCTGGATCGGGCGGAAGGCGAAGCCGACCGCGTTCTGGAACTCGCGCACCGTCGGGTTGGACGAGAAGGCCATCATCAGCAGCGTGACGACCAGGAGGATCGTGAAGACGATCCCGCGGCGTCGGGCCGCCTTTGTGGCGAGGATGGCAGTCATGACGGTCCGCTCGGCGGGTCGGCGCGGCTCAGCGCGGCGGCCGCGTGTAGGTCTCGGAAACGAGGACGCGCGCCATCTTGTCCAGGTCCTGGAGGACGACCCCGGTGCCGCGCACGACGCAGGTCAGCGGATCGTCGGCGATGTGGACCGGCATCTGCGTCGCTTCGGCGACGCGCCGGTCGAGACCGGCCAGGAGCGCCCCACCACCAGCCAGGACGATGCCCTGGTCCATGATGTCGGCGACCAGCTCGGGCGGGGTCTCCTCGATAGTGTCCTTGACCGTGTCCACGATCTGCTGGACCGACGGCTCGATCGCCTCGCGGATCTGGTCGGCGCCGACCTCGACGCTGCGCGGCAGACCGGTCAGCAGGTCGCGGCCGCGGAGCGCGACGCGCTGGGAGTCCCACTCGCCCGGGTAGGCCGACCCGATGGCGATCTTGATGTCCTCCGCGGTCCGCTCGCCGAGGAACAGGTTGTACTCGCGCCGGGCGAAGGTGACGATGTCCTGGTCCATCTCGTCGCCACCGATCCGGATGCTCCGCGAGACGACGATGCCGCCGAGCGAGATGACAGCGACTTCGGTGGTCCCGCCACCGATGTCGACGATCAGGCTCCCCGACGGCTCACTGACCGGGAGGCCGGCGCCGATCGCGGCCGCCATCGGTTCCTCGATAAGGCCGGCCCAGCGGGCCCCAGCGTTGAGGGCGGCGTCGCGGACGGCCCGCTTCTCGACCTCGGTCACGCCAGACGGGATGCCGAGCAGCATCCGTGGCCGGGCGATCGTACCGACCCGGTCGTGGACCTTGTCGACGAAGTACTTGATCATCTGCTCGGTCACGTCGAAGTCGCTGATGACGCCGTCGCGCAGCGGCCGGACCGCGATGATGTTGGCGGGCGTCCGGCCGACCATCCGCTTCGCCTCCGCGCCGACGGCGATGACGCGCTTGGTCTTGGCGTCGATGGCGACCACCGACGGCTCGCTCATGACGATCCCGCGGTCGCGGACGTGGACCAGCGTGTTTGCTGTCCCGAGGTCGATCCCGATGTCGCGAGAAAAGAGTCCGAGGATCCGGTCGAGCATGTGAGGGGCGGGTCCTTCGTGACGGTCGGCGCTGTCGGGTGGCGATGCGATGGTCGCTTCACGGGTCGCTTCGAGTCCTTGGCGGGCGCGGGC
>JANMBS010000555.1:0-6570 GCA_031360525.1 Thermomicrobiales bacterium | reverse complement strand
CCGCGCGGCGCGTGCAGCGCTGCACGCGCGGAGAGCCTCAGCCTTTCGCCGGCGCCTTCGCGAACGACGCCCGCAGCGCCTGGCCGCCGAATTTCTGCGCCTCGGCCGCCTTCTTCACCGCCGCGCCCATCCCGAAGAACTCGTGGGCGACACCGTTGAAGCGCCGGACGTTGACATCGACACCGGCTGCACGCAGTCGATCCCCATATGCTTCACCCTCGCTGCACAGCGGGTCGATCTCTGCTGTGACGATCGTCGTCGGGGGGAGACCACTCAGGTCGGCGTGCAGCGGGCTGGCATGTGCCTCAAGGCGCATCGCGGGATCTGGCGCGTAGTTGTCCCAGAACCAGACCATCATGGCGCGGTTCAAGGGCTTGGCGTCGACGTGCTCACGGTACGAGGGCGTGCCGAATGCGGCGTCAACTACGGGATACACCAGCAGCTCGTGGATCGGTGTTGGCCAGCCGTGTTTGGCGAATTCGAGGCAGGTCGTGGTAGCGAGGTTGCCGCCGGCGCTCTCGCCCGCGATGGCGACCCGAGATGGGTCCCCGCCGAAGTCGGCGGCGTGGGCGATGACCCAGCGCGTGGCCGCGACGGCATCCTCGTGGGCGGCCGGATACGGGTGTTCCGGCGCCTGGCGGTAGTGGCACGAAACGACGATGCACTCGGCGGCCATCGCGAGGGCGCGGGCCGAACTGTCGTATGTGTCCAGATCCGCGATGACCCATCCCCCGCCATGAAAGTAGACGAGCACGGGCAGTGGCCCGTCGCCCGCGGGCGCGTACAGGCGCGCGTCGATGTCACCGGCCGGCCCCGGGATGGACATGTCATGGACGATCGGCACCGTCTGGGGAGCGGATGACTTGCCCTGAGCGAGAAGGAGTTTCTTCACGGCATCGGCCGGCGTCGGGCCACGTCGTGCGACCTCCGGCGGGACGGTGTTCGGTGGCGGTGCGTTGAATTCGGCGAAGGCGGCGAGGACCGCCTGCATCTGAGGGTCGATGGACATGATCGTTCCTTCCGGGAGTGGTCCCGCTGCAAGGTTCCAGCATCGGGATGCTCGGTGCGAAACGGCACCACGGATGTCGGGTCGTCCGTTGCAAGTGTCTCGCGACTGTCAGCGAGCTCCGACGCTGCCGCAGATTCCGGTTCCCGGCCTACGCGCGCGAGCTGGACGCTCCCGAGGGCTGATCGGCGCGACCGTTCGATCCGGAGCGACCGTTCGATCCCGAGCGACGCTTCCCCGGCGCGGACTCGCGGGTGATCCGGAAGAGGTGACGGCCGTACGCGGGGAGGTCGACATACAGGCCACGGGTGAGCAGGTCGTCGCCGGACCGGATGTATTCGATCTCGTCGAGCTGGTCCTCGAGCCGGACGGTCTTGCCGTTGAACTCGGGCAGCGCGAGCGGGATGTAGCCCTGGGCCGGCTCCCCGGTCAGGTTCGCGATCGAGAGTCGGAGCTGGCGGTGCTGGCCGACCCACAACCGCGCGACGATGCCCTCGTGCGTGGCGTTCCCGTCCCAGGCCGACAGCGGCTCGAGTCGGATCGCGTGACCGGTGCGGAATGCTTCGTCGTCGGTCGCCCGCAGGAGCTTGCGGTAGAAGTCGTGGAGGGCGTGGTCCGGCGCCTCGTCCGGCTCGCGTCGAAGCTGGATCGGGACATGGGCGCGAGCGCCCTCGATCTGCCCATCGCGGATGAGGAGCATCCCGGGCAGCGTCGCCTCGACGAGGGCCGCGGCCCGTTCGTGGTCGGGCGCCATCTGGGCCGCGATTCGCGGCCCGTTGCGATCCTCCAGCAGGCGCACGGACCGCCGCTGGTAGGTGTCGTCCGCGCGAAGGTGGGCCGCCACCGATCGCGCATCACCGTCGAGCAGCCGCTCGAGCAGCGGCTCATCCCACGTGTAGTTGAAGCCGAGTTGTTGCAGGCGGTATTCCTGGCCCCAATACGCCTCGCCGATCAGCAGGAACTTCGGGTACGCGTCGTGGACCGCGCTGGTGGCGTGCCACCAGAACTCGCCGAAGGGAGAGGCGTCCTCGGCGACCGCCGGAGCGACCGAGCGCCCGCTCCAGGTCGTCCGGAAGATGTCGTCGAGGACGAGCATCGCCATCGAGCACACGACGCCGTCGCAGCGCGTCGCGATCTCGCGCAAGGCCTGCGCCATCGCGCGTGGGACCGCCGGATGTCGGTAGTCGAGCTGGGCGGTGTCGGTCCACGGCGGGTAGTTCGGGTCGCGACCGAACGCGATCCAATGGCGACCATCCGAGCGGACCTCGAAATAGGCGTCCGGGTCGGCGGCTCGCTGGTCGGCATCGGCATGGACGAACCATCCCGGGTTGCGGCGGACCCATGGGTGGTCGACGGCGACGTGGTTCGGGACGAAGTCGAGGATGAGCCCGATGCCGGCCTCCCCGAGTCGCTGGCGGAGTGTCGCCAGGCCGGACGCGCCCCCGAGGTTGTCGGCTGGCTCGTATGCCGCGACCGCGTATGGCGAGCCGACGATGTCGTCGTCCGATCCGTCGGGGAGGACCTGCCGGCGCTGGTCGCGCAGCGTCTCTGAGCCTCGCCACAGCCGGCGGCTTCCACTGCCGATCGTCCAGACGCCCGTGAGCCAAACGAGGTCGAAGCCCAGTTCGGCGACCGAATCGATGTCGGCCGGTCGGATGTCGCCTAGCGTCTTCCGTCGACCGGCGCTCGCCGACAGCCTGGCGGTCCAGGTCCGCGCATCGATCTGGAGGAGCCTCGGGTGGCGGGTCGAGCCGATCCGCAGAGGTGCCCTCACTCGTCATGTCCCCCGCGACATGGCGCCTGCCGCGCGCCTGCGGCACGCGGCTCAGCGGCGTTCAGGATACTCGACGGGTGTACTTGCACCATAGCCGAACGCGAAGCCCGGATGCCGCGACCGTGGCCGTCAGATCTCCCCGTTCGCACCCGCCCGATTCGGTTCGGTGAAGAGCGCCCACGCGAAGACGATGCCGAGGAAGACGAGCAGGGTCATGACCGTGCCTTCGACCTGGAGCGGAGCGAGTCCGACCGCCGACTGGACCAGATCGGGACGGAAGGCGACGAGCGTGATGACCGCGTACAACGGGAACGCGAGCCACTCGTAGCGTCCGATCGCCGCGATCGCGCCGGTCGGATCGGCGATCCCGCGGGACGCAGTCGCGACCGCGATCATCCCGGCGATCCCGGCCACGCCGAACGTCAGCCGCCAGACGAGCGGCGCATCCCCGGTGAGCAACGCCCCGAGCGACATGAGGCCCGGCAGGATGAAATGGAGCGAGACCACGAAGGCGAGGCGTCGCCGGCCTGGTTCCTGGGTCATCTCCCCGTGACGAAACTGGACGACGACCCACCAGAAGCCAAGGAGCGTGAACGACACGGCCGATGTCGTCGCGTAGAACGTCGCGGTATCCATGCGTCCCTCCAGCGGTTGCGGTGCAGTGTGCCAGACGTGGCGAACGTCTCAGGCTGCGCCCGCGGTCGTATAGATGCCCTCATAGGCGCGGACGACGATCTCGGCCGCTTCGATCGTGCGCCGATCGCTCAACGGGCTGGACGCGCGCGACCGCCAGCGCTCGATGCCCGCAAGCGCGCCCGCGCGGATTCCGTCCCGCGTGGTGTCGGCGCCGAGACCGACCCGCTCGGCGGCAGGCGCGGTCCCGCACAGGCGGTCGACCTCCGCGCGCTCCCCGGGCGTCAGCTCGACCGCCCCGGTCAACACGAGATGGAGCAGCCGGAGCAGGGCGAGCTCCTGCGACGACGCCTCGAGCCGGTCGACCGCCAGTACGATGTCGGGCGCGCCATCCACGCCATCACGGTCGAGGTCCTCGCCGATCACCCGCAATGCCGCCAGCGCCGAGCGCGCCTTGAGCGCCTGGGCGCGTCCGGCATACCGCTCGGCCAGGATCCGCTGGAGTTCACGGATCCCCGATCGCTGGAGAAGGGCCGCCGACAGGTCGGTAGAGCTGTGCACCTCGCCGTCGGCGATCAGGCGGACGGCAAGCCGGAGCCCGAACAGCCCGAGCCGCGCCAGGAGTTCCTCGCGGATCTCCTCGCCCAGCGGGTTGAGCTCCGGATCGCGGAAACGATCGACAGAGAGAAGCAGGTGGTCGCGGCTGGCCTCGGACAGGCCGGCGACCGTGCGCAGCCAGGCGAACTGCGCCTCCCGCAGGGTCGCCCCAGTCTCGGCGATCAGCCCGGCGACCGGCACCACACCTGACGCCAGCTCGCGCACCCGGGCGTCGCCGGCGTAGCGCGCCGCGACGGCACGGGCCGAGTCGAGCGCATCCGGCCGGGCAGCGCCGATCTCGTCGGCCCGTGACAAGACCACGATCGCATTGATGGGCGAGGCGTGGGCGACCGACCGGTCGACGAATGCCTCGAGGAACTGGACATCGGAACGATGGAGGTGGCGCATCAAATAGAGGACCGCGTCGGCGTCGCCCGGTCCGTCGCCCTTGTCATCGAGGAGGGCGCGCGCGGTCCGTTCGGAGGTCCCTTCATTCGCTGACGCGAGGCCCGGCGTGTCGATGAGGGTGAGCTCGGTCAGCTTCAGGGATGGCCAGCCGACCTCGATCCGCTCGATCGCCGCCGGCTCGAGGTCGTCGAGATCGATCGCGAGGGCGCCGTCCTCGCGACGGAACCCGAGGTCGCGCGACCCGCCCGCCGCCAGCTCGGCGACGACCCGGTAGCCGAGTGCGTTGCGGTACCAGGTGACGATCCGGGTGCACTCGCCGGCGTCGGTCGCGGCCAGCCGCTCGCCGACCAGCGCATTGAGAAGGGTCGACTTCCCGGCCTTCACGCGTCCGGCGATCGCGACGCGCAGCGGCTCGTCGAGCCGGCGCATCGCCAGGCTGACCGCCTCCTCCTCGGGTCGTCCGCGCGCGACGCGCTGCGCCTCAGCCCCGATGCGCCGGACCTCCGTGGCCAGGTCGCCCGGGCCCATCGTGGTGTCCACCTGTGCGCTAGGGCAGGTCCATGCAGTTGCCGGTGTCCTTGACGATCGAATGGTTCGAGTTCGCCACGAGGATGCACATCTGGGTCGCCGCCGACGGCCGGTCGCTGACCTTGTACCCGGTGAACGGCACGGGCCCGGCGTACAGGAACCACGGCCCCTTGCCCGGGACCCCGGCGTCCGCGACCGGGACGGTGTCGAAGAAGAAGTGCACGTGGCGGCCGGGCAAGGCCGGCTGGAAGCCGAAGACCTGGTAGTCCACGACATAGCGACCGCCGCTGATCGAGATCCCGGTGATACGTGCCTGCCGACCGGCTGGGGTGGGGGTCGGTGTCGGGACCGCCGTTGGTGTCGGGATCGCGGTCGGCGTCGCGACGGGGGTGGGGGACGGGGTCGGCGCGACCGACGGGGCGACCGAAGGCGCGGTGCTGACGACGGCGACCGACGGCGACGCGCTCGAGGATCCACCGCCCGAGAGCATCCCCGACGCTCCGATCCCGAGCAGGAGCACCAGAGCGACACCACCGACCAAGGCCACCGCGGCGATCATCCGCCGACGACCACCTCGACCGGCGCCGGCCGTGGCAACAGCGGGCCCGGGAGCGATCACGACAGGTGCGACCTCGGTCGGCGGGAAGACCCCTGTGCGGCCAGATCCGCCCGGTTCACTCGGTCCCCCAGGTCCACCCGGTCCGCCCGGCTCGCCAGGTCCACCCGGTCCGCCCGACGGGATGTCTCCCCCGGCTCCGCCGCCCCCGGTCGCCGCAGCAGCCTCGGTGGCACCCGTCGCGACAGCGGCCCCTGCGACAGCGGCCCCTGCGACAGCGGTCCCTGCGACAGCGGTCCCTGCAGCAGCGCCCGCGGTGTCGGCAACCCCGGCATCGCTGCCCCCAGCATCAGCCTCCGTGGACGCGGCGAGACGCCGCTGTTCGGCGACGAACGCGGCGCCAAGCGCCATCGAGTGCTTCGGGTGCGCGTCGACCGCGATCGGGCGCCCCGTCGCCTCACGGACCATCTCCGCGACCAGGGGGATGCGCGAGGATCCGCCGACCAGGAGGATGCGGTCGACCCCGTCGAACCCGAAGCCCGCGCTCTTGGCCGCGCGCCCGAGCGCACCGATCGTCTCGGTGATCCGCGGCCGGATCATCTCCTCGAATTCCTCGCGGGTCAGGCGCATCTCGGTCTGGAGTCCGGGCAGGACGACCTGGATCGTCGTGTCGGTGTCGGACGAGAGCGCTTCCTTGGCTCGCCGGCACTCCTCGCGCAGCCGGGCGACGGCGGCCAGGGTGGCCGGGTCGTTCGGGTCGACGGTCACGCCGGCCAGGCGGACCTGGGCCATGACGCTGGTGAAGAGGGCCTCGTCGAAGTCGATCCCGCCGAGGCGTTCCATCCCCTCGGGCCGCCCGAGCTGCTCGAAGCCGTCCTCGGTCTTGCGCAGGATGGTGGCGTCGAACGTGCCGCCACCGAAATCGTAGACCGCGATCACAGCCCCGGCCGGCACGCGCTCCTGCTGGGCGTAGTGGACGGCCGCCGCCTCGGGCTCGGTCAGGAGGGTGACGTTCGCGACGTCGGCCTGGCGGACGGCCTGCTCGAGAAGGTCGATCTTGTAGGCGCC
>JANMBS010000421.1:0-3621 GCA_031360525.1 Thermomicrobiales bacterium | reverse complement strand
CCGCCGGTTGCCGTCGTCGTCCGGCGCGCGTTGATCGATGATGGCCCTGTACAGCTCGCGGGCGACGGTGCTCGGCAGTTCCTCGGGGCGGAGCTGTTCGATGACCCGGACCTGCTCGTCGGGGAGCAGCAGGAGGAGCCGGAGCAGCTCGGACTCGACCGGCGTGATGGCCCGCAGGATGTCGCCGATCGGCAGCGCGTCGGGCGAGGACAGAACCGCGTTGGCCGTGATCCGGGTCTGTGAAGACTGGCCGATCGGATTGCGTCCGGGTCGTTCAAGCACTTGGCGTAGCACACGGTCCTCGACGCCCGAGGCCCTTCGAACCTGACCGAGGGCCTCGTCGCGTCGAAGTGGGTCGGCCACCACGCGGATCGCTGGCATCACGGCCTCGACGAAGCCGATTCGGCCTGACGACGTCTTGAGATCAAAACGGTCGCGGTGTTGATCGATCAGGTACTCGAGCAGAGGCTTCGCCGCCCCGATGGCCGCTTCCCACACAGCAGCCGACTCGCGCACAACATCATCGGGATCCTTGCCATCCGGAAGGCGCGCTACACGGACGTCTTCGAGCTTCACGCCCGATGTGTCGCCCTGGAGCTCGCCGATGAGGGCGACGAGCCCTGTCATTCCCGCGTCACCGGCCTTTTCGCCAGCCGGATCGACGTCGTAGGCGAGCACGATACGACTCGTGTAGCGGGTCAGGAGGGCGACCTGGCCCGGCGTCAACGCCGTCCCGAGGCTGGCCACGACATTATCGAAACCGGCCTGGTGGGCCATCAGCGCGTCCGTGTAGCCCTCGACGATGACCGCTTGGCCCGACTTGCGGATGGGGCCCTTGGCCTTGTCGATGAGGTAGAGCGTCCGGCTCTTGTCGAAGAGCGGGGTCGCCGGGGAGTTCAGGTACTTCGGTCCGTCGCCCTCGAGCAGCCGTCCGCCCATCCCGACCGCGTGACCGCTCTGGTCGCGGATCGGGAAGATGACGCGCGAGCGGAACTTGTCGTAGACACCGCCACGGGACGTCTGTCGCGGCGATGCCAGGCCGACCTCGACGAGCTCCTCGGGCCGGACCTCGCGCTTGGTGGCCAGGGCGCGGGTCATCTGGTCCCAGCCACCCGGCGCCCAGCCGAGCTGGTAGGTCTCGATCGTCGCGTCGGTGAAGCCCCGGCCGTGAAGGTACTCCAGTGCTGTCTTCCCCGCCGCGGAGTTGGTGAGGACGGCGTGGTAGAAGGCGATCGCGCTGTCGAGCACACCGCGGAGGCGCGCCTTGTGGACGTCCTCGCGCTTGGTCCGCTCATCGATCTCGACGCCGGCACGCTCGGCGAGGGTCCGAAGGGCCTCGGGGAAGGTCACGCTGTCGCGCTGCATCACGAAACTGAAGATGTCGCCGCCCAGCCCGCAGCCGAAGCAGTGCCAGCTGTCACGCCCCGGGGTGACGACGAACGACGGTGTCTTCTCGCCGTGGAACGGGCACAGCCCCTTGTAGGTGGTACCCGCCTTCTTCAGGCTGACCGATTCGCCGACGATGTCGACGACGGACAACTTGTTCTTCACTTCGGCTGCGACACCTACCGCCAAACAGCGCCTCCTGGACCCGGACATGACTGTGGGCCTGTCAAGTCTTGACAAGCCCTTCGGTGAGTATCATCGACCTCGGAGGGGGTTTTTGTCAACCCCTTTGTCAATACCCTGTGGGAGTATCCGCGGCGACCACAACGGCACGCCCGGACTCCACGCTTGAGTGTAGAGTGCCGTCCGAGGGCTCCTGGCGCTGGGTCGGCGCCCTTCAGAGGTCGATGATGGAAGAAGCCCAGGTTCGAGAGCGCGCCGAGGCGCTTTGCGCGGCGCTGGTCGCGGGTGACGTCGGGAAGGCGACCGAGGACTTCAGCAAGGAGCTCCGCCAGAACCTCGGCGAGGTGGTCGCCCTGCTGCCACTCCCCGCGACCGAGGGCGCAGTCGAGTCGATCGAGCGCGGCAGCTCCGGGTTCGTGGTCGTCCTGCGTCTCGTCGGCGAGACCGAGGAGGTCCTCCTGCAGACGCGCTGGAAGGATCGCGACGACCAGCCGACCCTCATCGAGCTCAGTCACCTGAGCGCGACCGAGAAGGCGATCCAGAGCGGCGAGGTCGAACCCGACGCGAGTGACACCGAGGAAACGGCAACCTGAGGTAGGCCGAGCGCGATTGACACCCGGCCCGTTGCAGGCGCCCGCTCGCAGAGACGGTTCTGCAACGCCCGGCGTGGTTGACTGGTGGCTGGACACGTCCGAACCCACTGGAGCGCCGTCATGTCGACGACCCTGGTCGTGAACCCGCGGGACGACTCACCCTTCGTCGCCCTGGCAGAGAGGCTCCTGGCTGACGGCGTCCGATCCCCCGGCGAACTCCAGGCACGACTTCGGGAGGAGTACCCTGAGGCCGTCGTCAGGGCCCGTGAACTCGACGGCGAAGCATTCACGATCTGGTACGTCTACCGAGACGGCCATTGGGTCACGGGTTCACCGGAGCGGCCACAAGGAGGCTGACGTGTCCGACCTGCAGGAAGACCTGCGAGCGACCGCCGCGGACATCGCGGCCGACGCCGCCCGGTTGACCGCGATCGAGGACGAGAAGGCGCGCCTCGGGACCGACGACCCGCGACTGGCGGAGCTCAGCGCGGAGGGCGAGGCGATCGCCCGACGCCTGGTCCCCAAGACCGCTGCCGAAACCGAGCTGGCCAACGAGGCCTTGGCGGCCGACGGCCCTGCCGACTGACGCCCACCACGAAACGTGGTCGACGACATCCCGATCATGCCGCTCCGCGATGATCTGGCCACGCTCAGCGGCGCCTCAGGGTTTGGAGATCCTGCTTGATTCCGAAGAGCGGCCGGTCGGGGTCACAAAGGTAGTCTTCAAGGTCGTCGAGCGCCTCTGAGCCCGCGCCTGGCCCCTTGGTACCTTCGTGTGATGCCTCGGGAGTGGCCGCTGGCCTAACGTCATCAAGGCCATGCGACACCCCGCGACGTCCACGACCTTCGGAGCGGCCGTCTTCCGGCGAGTGATGCTGACCAGCCTGCTCGCTGGCGGCGCGGCGATGAGTGCCCTGCCGGGCCTGGCATCGGCGGCGGATGCGTCCGTTTCGGCTGAGGCCACCGCTCCACCGGACCCCAGTCCCACCCCTGTACCGACGCCGGAGCCGACACCCGAACCCACGGCGACCCCGACACCGGGCGCGGAGGCGGTGCCGACCCAGACGCCGGAAGCGACTCCGCCTCCTCCCCCACCCTTTGCGCCTCGCTCGATGAACACGTTCGTGGCGACCGGCTTCCGGTTCCAGGACCCGAACGCGGCCGCCTGCACGGCGGCTTCGGTGCGAAGCATGCTCAACTTCGTGGCGATGCGGTCGCTGGGTGGCGACGGCTTCATCTGGATCCCGACCAACTCCTCGGCGGTCCGCGACACGATCCTGGCCTGGGAGCGCAGGAACGACACGATGGCGGGCGGCGACGGCTCGGATCCGCACGGTTGGCGGAACGCCCTGAACTACTACGGTTGGGGCCCGGGGGCCCTGGTCGCCGGGGCACGTGTCTACGACGATTTCTCGTACAGCTCGTACGGCAGCGCGATGAAGGCGGCGGTTCGCGCGCT
>JANMBS010000376.1:0-6838 GCA_031360525.1 Thermomicrobiales bacterium | reverse complement strand
CGGTCAGGAGACCGCCATACGGCTCGGTCGCCCGTTCGCGAGCGCGGGCGTAGAAGTAGCTCATGATCGCCGTCCCGTGGTGCTGCGGGATGAAGGCGATGAGCGTTTTGGGCAGGCGTGCCTTGTAGGCCAGATCGATGCCGTCGACCACGTGCTGCTTGAGGATCCCGGCACTCACCTCCGGGTCGAGCTGGTCGTGGATGTTGTCGCCGCCGGCCTGGTTTTCGATGAACGCGAGCGGGTTCGCGAGCTTGCCGATGTCGTGGTAATACGCTGCCACGCGGGTCACCAGCGGGTCGGCGCCGATCGCCTCGGCCGCCCGCTCGGCCAGGTTGCCGACCATCAGCGAGTGGTGGTAGGTGCCCGGTGTCTCGACCAGCAGCCGTCGCAGCAGCGGTTGCGACGGATTCGCGAGTTCCAGCAGCTGGAAGACGGTCAGGATCCCGAACACCGACCCGAGCACCGCGAACGTGCCGACCGCCGCGATCCCCGAGCCTGCCGCCGATGCGGCCGACGCGAACCACAGCTCGAGGATGCCCCGCAGGTCCCGGGCGCCGAGCAATGAGAAGACCGACACGACCAAAGCGTTCACCACGAAGACGGCGACCGCGGCCTGCACGAAGGCCTGGAGCCGATCGCCGCGCCTGACGACCATGATCCCGGCCATCCCGCCAAGGAAGATGTAGGTCGTGAACTCGAGCGAGTTGCCGTTGACGGCCCCGCCGATCACCGCGATGACCGCGATGACGATCGTGGCGAGCGAGGCGTCGAGCAGGATCGCCAGCAGGATCGCGATCGCCGCCGTCGGCAGGAAGAAAGGCAGAGTCGGGCGCCCGGCCGTGACCTTGAGCGCGAGTGTCGCCCCGACCACCAGCAACCCGATCAGGACCAGAACGTTGTCGCGATGCCATAGCCCTGGCCGGAAACGCCAGATCCACGACAGCAGGATCCCGACCGCGAGGACAGCGAGAAGGAGCCAGCCACCGAAGCTCGCGACGTCCGGGACCGGCTCGCGGAGCTGGAGGGCATCGATCTTCTCGATGTCGGTCGCGGTCAGCTGCGACCCGTTGCGGACGATGACCTCACCCTGGCGGATCGTGAGGTTGACCGGCTCGACCTCGCTGGCTGCCTTGGCCTTCGCGGCATCCGTGAGGTCCGAGCTGAACGATGAGTTCGGGACGACCAGCGGACTGATGAGTTCCGCGGCGAGCATCCGTTCGGACTCATCGAGACCGCCGGCCATCAGGCCGGACAGCTGGCCGCGCCGCACGGAGACCTCCGAGTCGCGCAACTGCGTCCGCAAGGTCGCATCGAGGATCCGGGCCGATTCGGTGCGGACGGCCGCCCAGCGCGCCGCATCGAGCCCGATCAGTGTGTCGCGAGCGCTCGGCGTGAGGCCAGGCACTGCCGACCCCAGGAGAGAGACCCGGCCCGCGTCGCTGAGGTCGGCCGAGAACGTGGTGTCGATGGGCGAGACGCGGGCCTCGAAGGCGATCTGCTGTTCGGCCGCGATCGGAATCGCGTTTTCCGAGGTGAACGTGTACTGCGGCTCGACGGCGTTCATCGCCGCGAGACGTGCCGCGTCGGTCTGGGACTTGCTGACGAAGTCGATCGCGCGCGGCGCGACGATGTCGCGGGTCGCCAACTGGCCGACGGTCGCGTCGAGGGGCGCCTCGGGCAGGATGTCCGCGCCGAGGATGGCGGTCAGGGCCAGGATCAGGATCCCCGCAGCGATCAGCACGCGAGGCACGTCGTGGCGCGAGAAACGGATCGAACTGTCCGAGCGGCGGGTCAGCATCGCGGGGTCACCAGCGGGCGCGGCTCAGTGGGTCCCGACGTCGTGGGTGGCTAGATCGGCTTCGGCGAGGGCCTGGACCACGAGCTCGCTGACGCGCTTGCCATCGGCCCGGCCGCGCGTGCGGGGCGCCAGCCAGCCCATGACCTTCCCCATGTCACGCGCGGAGGATGCGCCGGTCGCGGCGATCCCCTCTCGGACGAGCGCGGCGACCTGGTCCTCGGATAGGGCCTCCGGCAGGTACTCCCCGAGGATCGCGATCTCGGCCTCTTCCTTGGCGGCCAGGTCCTCGCGGCCACCGGCCCGGAAGGCCTCGACCGACTCGCGACGGGTCTTGACCTCGCGGCTGAGGACGGTCAGGTACTCGTCGTCGGTGAGTGGCTTGCCCTGCTTCTTCTCGACGTTGTAGGCGGCACTGGTGACCATCCGCAGGACATCGCGACGCAGCCCGTCACCGCCGCGCATCGCGACGGCGATATCGGACTGGACACGATCTTGAAGGGACACCGGTCTGGCACCTCGGGCGGGCGGGCCACCGCGGTCACGGTGGGCCGCCGGTGGGCCCGCGGGAATACAGGGGCTGGAGGTCGGGCGGCGAGCCCGCTCAGCCGACCTGCGTTCGGGCGTTCTTCTTGCGCTTCGCTTCCTTGCGCTTGCGCTTCACAGAGGGCTTCTCGTAGTGCTCGCGCCGGCGAGCCTCGGCGAGGATGCCGCTCTGCTGGATCTTCTTGTTGAAGCGACGCAGGGCGCTTTCGAACGTCTCGTTCTCACCGACTCGGACTTCTGCCAATCCCGGTTCACCTCCCCAGGCCAGGGGTCGTGTGCTCATCGTCGGGCTCGCGGCCAACCGGCCCTGGCGTCCCCGAACGGCGGTCCCGTCCCGAGGCTGGCGGAGCATAGCCGAGCCTCCCGGACCGGTCAAACGTTCGAACGTGGGGCGCCACGGCCCCAAAACGGCTTGACCGCGTCCACGATCTAACCGCCGATCGAGCCGCGCCTCGGCCGGCCGAATTTCCCATACGTGCCTCTTACGCACGCTAGCGTGAGCCGGGCACGAATCCAACCCCATACGTTCTCACCGTGAACGTTTGGGCGCATCCGCGCGGGCTCGAGGCTTCCGGACCCGCTGCATCCCGGTCGTTGGCTGTCTAGTGTGCATGGTGGACACGTATGGGAGGAACAGGAGGCCGGCCATCGGGCCATCGGGCCGTCGCAACCACTGACGGACAGCGACTCCGCTCAAGGGGAAATTCGTTCGATAGGTCGCCGCAAGCGTGTCGATCCGGCGGCGCGATGTCGAGGAGTCACCGACGACCAGCAAGCGAGCGACGCCGCGACACGCCCACCCGCGCGCCCGTGCGATGTCGGGCGCGAGTCGTGCCTTTCGGTCGAGACCGGAGAGAGTCGCCTGCGAATCAGGGACGACCGACTTGACCTCGGTGACAAGGACGATCCCCGACGTTTCGTGGTATCCGAGCACGTCGATCGATCCACGTTCGCCGCCGATCGAGAACGAGGCCTCGACATCGGCCTCCCAACCCTCTCCTCGGAGTCGCTCAACGACCTGCTCGACGAGACCTGCATGAGCGTGATCGAGTAGTCGATCGAGCCCCTCGCCGTTCCACCGAAGCCGGATCTCCAGCGAAGCATCAAGCGCCTCGGCGATCCTCCGCAGTTTCCCGATCGAGATGCTGTCGAGACGGCCACGTTCGACGCGAGAGATCACCGAGGCGGAGATCCCACACTTCGCGGCCAGGTCGGTCTGCCGCCAACGCCTGTTGAGACGCAGCGCGCGGAACGAATGACCGAGTCGGACCGGATCCACCAGGCGATCATGCGCAGCGCCTCTCACCTGACACTTATCGGCCGCCACCGCGTCGTACGATGAAACGCACCCCATCGGAGATCGAACCCTGGAAACCCTGCTCGACCTGCTCGATGATGCCGTCGCCGCGAACGGTGACAAGACCGCACTGAGCCTCCGCCTCGATGACGGCTCGACCACTAGCTGGACCTACCGCGATCTCGATCGCCGGTCACGCATCGCCGCTTGGCGGCTGCGCGCGCTCGGGCTTGAACCGGGCGACCGACTCCTGACCTGGTCGCCCTCGTCGCCAGACCTCCCGGCGACCTATTTCGGGGCGATGCGGGCCGGGCTGATCCTCGTCCCGCTCGACCTGCGCATGTCCCCCGACGCGATCGAGGGCATCGTCCGGACCTCCGGGGCCCGCCATCTCGTGCTCGGGACCGGCCGCGACGCCCCGGATCCGCGCGAAGCCGGTCTCGACCGCTTCCCGACGACGGCCGTGGAGGCGCTGACCGCCGACCCCGACGAGTCCTTCCCGCCCGACTGGGAGGCGCAACTGGCGGCATGGCCGGCCCCGGCCCCGACCGACCTGTTCGAGCTCGTCTTCACCTCGGGCACGACCGGCACGCCCAAGGGCGTGATGCTCGCCCACGACAACGTCATCGCCTCGATCGACACGTTTCACCGGATCGTCCCGCGGATGGAGCACCGGCTCGTCTCGCTGCTGCCGCTGTCGCACTTGCTCGAGCAGGCGGTCGGGCTGTTCTACGCCCTGTCAGTCGGAGCGGACATCCTCTACGTCCGGAGCCGCAATCCGCGCGTCATCTTCGATGCCCTGCGGGACCAGCGCGTCACCTCGATGGTCGTCGTCCCGCAGGTCCTCGACCTGTTCTGGAGCGCGATCGAGCGCGAGGTCGTCAAGCGCGGCCGCGAGACCGCGTTCAGCCGGCTTCGCGGACTCGCGCGCCGCCTGCCGATGGGCGTCCGACCGCGCCTGTTCGGGAGCATCCACAAGCAGCTGGGTGGCCACGTCCGACTCTTCCTGTCCGCCGGAGCGTTCCTGCCGCCGGCCCTCCAGCAGGGCTGGGAGGACCTCGGCGTCACGGTCCTCCAGGGTTATGGGGCGACCGAGACGGGGACGGGCAGCAGTACGCGGCTCGACGATCACGGGCTTGGGACCGTCGGGGTGCCACCGGAGGGCGTCGATATGCGCATCGCCCCCGACGGGGAGATCCAGTTCAAGGGCCCGACCGTCTTCCGCGGCTACTGGGAGAACCCGACAGCCACGGCGGAAGCGTTCACACCCGACGGCTGGTACCGGACCGGCGACATCGGTCACCTCGATGGTGCGGGTCGCCTGATCCTGTCCGGCCGGGTCAAGGACATCATCGTCCTGCCCAACGGGTTCAACGTCTATCCCGAGGACATCGAGAATGCGCTGCGGATCGCCGGCATCCGCGACTCCGTCGTCATCGAGACGCAGCCGGGCCGCATCGAAGCGGTCGTCCTCGGCTCCGCGGCGGGAGCGCCCGGCGCCGTCGAGGCGACCGACCCGGGCGAGCTCCGCGGACGGATCGATGCCGCGGTCAAGGCGGCCAACGCGACGCTGGGCCCGAATCAGCGGATCGCCGGCTGGCGGCTGTGGCCCGAGGAGGACTTCCCGCGGACGCACACCCTCAAGGTCAAGCGCGGGCAGGTGCGCGCGTGGGTCGCGGCGGACACGCCGCTCCCTGTCGCCTGAAACGTCACCCGCCGCGCCCGAGACCTGCCGCGCCGGCGGGACCACACCTAGCTCGCGACCGGGAACCCGACTCCGAGCGTCTCGAGGGCGACCTGGATCCCCGGCGCCGAGTCGTCCGGCGACCCTGCCGGCAGCCAGTCGTAGAAGACCACGGTCGACCCGACCTGGCGGATGATCGAAACCGTCCCGAGCGGCGTCTGGACGCGCGCCGGGCCGGTTGCCAGGTAGGCCTGCTGTTGCGCCGCCGCACCCGCGGCGCGGGCCGGATCCGGGAATTCGTAGACGACGAGGTAGCCGTGGCTCGGATCCTTCGGAAGGATCACCTGGTAGACCGCGCGTGGTGCGGCAGCCAGCAGTGACGCCTCGGGCGGACGCACCGGCGCCTGCGTATCGGTCAGGACAAGGTTGTGGTCGCCCAGCGCGCGGACGATCTCGATCCGCGTCTGGTTGACGGCCGGCGAGACCGTCCTGCCCGGTCCGACCGATTCGACCGGCGGGCTGCCGATGGGCACCTCGGTCGTGCCGCACGCCGCGAGGAGGACCGTGGCCCCAAGGCCGAGAGCCATCGCGATCCGCCCCATTCGCGTGGTCATCCTGGCGGCCACTCGAAGGCGCGCCCGCCCATCAGGTGAAAGTGGAGATGGTCGACTGTCTGGCCGCCCCAGCGACCCACGTTCGAGACGAGCCGGTACCCGCCGTCCGCGATCCCCTCGCTCCGCGCGAGATCCGCGGCGACACCGAAAAGCCGTCCGAGGAGAGGGCCGTCGGCCTCGGTCAGCTCGGTCGCCGATCCAATGTGTCGCCGCGGGATGAGCAGGATGTGGGTCGGTGCCCGTGGCGCGATGTCGCGGAAGGCGACGACCAGGTCGTCCTCGTGCAGAACATCGGCCGGGATCGAGCCGGCGGCGATCCGGCAGAAGAGGCAATCGGCGGCCACGTGGCCCCCAGCGTCCACGGCCGTCACCAGAGCACCGGCTTCGAGCTCATCAGGAAGCCGATCGTGCCGACCAGCGCGGCCATCAGGTACGACACGTAGCGCTGGCGCTTGGCCCGTTCGAGCCACGTCTTGTCGTCGGGGGCGGCCCGGATGCCGATCAGGCGGCGCAGGTTCGGACGCTGGATGAAGAAGGCGATCCCGAGATTGACGAAATAGATCGCCAGCGCGACCAGAAGCCAGGGCTGCTGAAGGAGGCCGGAGCCGATCGTCAGGACGAGGCCGATCCCGGTCAGGGCAAGCCCGATGCCGACCGCGACAGTGCCGTGGGTCTGCGCCCATAGGAGCGACCGGACGACGCCATTGCCCGACTCGACCGTCGCCCGTCGGGTCCGCAGCGTGAACGGCAGCAGGATCGAAGGCAGGACGAGGCTCAGCGCCAGGATGACGTGCGCCCCGAGCAGGATCGGGAAGTAGCTGGGCATCGCCCAGATTGTAGGGGCCCGGCCTGGTTAGCTCGGTCAGCCCCGCCTGATGGCTTCGAATGCGACCCAGTCTCCC
>JANMBS010000315.1:0-3555 GCA_031360525.1 Thermomicrobiales bacterium | reverse complement strand
GCCATCGCCCGCGCGGGCTCGAACCTGAAGGCGATCCGGAGCGCGAGCGGGACACGCCACGGCCGCGCCGGATCGTCGGCCGGAGCGATGAGCCCGAGACGCATCTGGAGCCTGCCGGCGTCCTCGAGGATCAGACCGGAGAGCGCGCCGCTGATCGCGGGTCCCAGCCGCCCAAGCGGCGGATCCGGTGGCGGCCCGGCCGCTGGGGCCACGTCCCGGAAGCTGACCACGCCCTCCTCGTCGGAGACCCACACGATCGCGAGCCACCAGCCGTCGGGCGCGTCGGACGGCCTGGCCATCCCGGCTCGCAGGGTGCGGTCGGCAACGCGGACGAGATGCTCGCGAATGAACGAGGGGCCGGGCGGCGGCAGTCGATCGGGCACGTCCGCAGGATAGACGCGGCCGGGGCAGCGCCGGGCCGATCGGTCAGGCGGGCGGGACCTCGTCGTCCGCGTCGGGGCTCGCCGGCACACCCTCAGGGACGATCGGCGATCCGTCCCCGTCCGCAGTCGCCGCGGCGAGCGTGTTGGCGTCGAACTCCCCGGTGGCCAGCGGTTGGATCTCCTCGGGCAGCTTCGCGACCCGGCCTTCGACCACCGCCTCGGACAGGAGCGAATCGGCCTCGGCCTGGAGGTTGGCGACCTCTGCCTCGAGAGCCAGCCGGGTCATCTCGCGCTGGACGTCGGGGTCCGGGGGTGCCAGCGCCTGCGCCTCGGATGGCGACGGGGCCTCATCGGGGTACTCGCCGCTGATCCAGGACAGGAGCCGGCTCCTGCCCGCGGGCTTGTTCTCGCTACGCAGTGCCGCGTGGTCCACGGCGGTCAGGCCGGGAACCTCGCGATCGTCGTCGGACTCGAGGATGGCCCCGCACGACCCGCACGTCGGGCTGTCGGGGACCCGCGGCGCGGAACACCACGGGCAGGTGGACTCACTGGGTTGGTCGGCGGAAAGCGTCTGATCGGCCATGTCTCAAATCCTACTGCGTCGAGGGCGTACTTCGATGACCCATCAGTCAGGTCACCCGTCCGGATTCGGTCACTCCCACTCGATGGTGGCGGGTGGCTTGGAACTGATGTCATACACGACGCGATTGACGCCGGGGACCTCGTTGACGATGCGTGACGAGATCTTGCCCAGTACGTCGTAGGGAAGCTTCGCCCAGTCGGCTGTCATGCCGTCCTCGCTGGTGACCGCGCGGATGGCCACGACGTTGGCGTATGTCCGACCATCGCCCATCACGCCGACCGAACGGACCGGGGTCAGGATCGCGAACGACTGCCACAGGCTGCGGTAGAGGTTGGCCGCCTTGATCTCGTCGATGACGATCCAGTCGGCCTCGCGCAAGGTGTCGAGCCGCTCGGCGGTCACCTCGCCGATGATCCGGATCGCCAGCCCCGGCCCGGGGAACGGCTGGCGCAGGACCATCGCGTCCGGCAGGCCGAGCTGGAGACCGACCCGCCGGACCTCGTCCTTGAACAGGTAGCGCAGCGGCTCGATGAGCTGGAAGCGCAGATCGGCCGGAAGCCCACCGACGTTGTGGTGGGTCTTGATTTTCTGGGCGGCCTTCGTCTCGGACGTGGCCGACTCGATGACATCCGGGTAGAGCGTGCCCTGGGTGAGGAAGTCGATCCGGCCGAGCACCGTCGCCTCCTCCTCGAAGACGCGGATGAACTCGTCGCCGATGATCTTGCGCTTCTGCTCGGGGTCCTCGACGCCGGCAAGCCGGGCCAGGAAGCGCTCGCGGGCATCGACCATCACGAGCTTCATCCCGAGGTCGCGCTCGAAGGTGACCCGCAGCAGCTCCGATTCCTTCTTGCGCATCAAGCCGTGGTCGACGTAGATGCAGGTCAGCCGGTCGCCCACCGCGCGATGGACGAGCGCGGCGGCGACCGCCGAATCGACACCGCCCGACAGCGCGCAGATGACCAGCCCGTCCGACCCGGTGGCCGCGGCGTGGGCGTCGACGCGTTCGCGGATGTCGGCCACCGTCGTCTCGATGAAGTTGCCGGCCGTCCAGGTCGGTGAGACGCCGGCGATGTCGACCACGAAGTTGCGCAGGACATCCTTGCCGCGCGGCGTGTGGACGACCTCCGGGTGGAACTGGATCCCATACAGGTTGCGCGAGGCGTCGACCAGGCCGGCGAAGGGCGTCGAATCGGTCTGGGCCGTCGCGCGAAAACCCTCGGGCAGGCGTGAGATGGAGTCCCCGTGGCTCATCCAGACCGGCTGCTCGCGCTCGATCCCGGCGAACAGCGGCTCGTCGGGCGCGGTGATGCTGACGTTGGCCGGACCGTACTCGCGGTGGTCGAACGGGATGACGTCGCCACCGAGCTCATGGGCCATCAACTGGGCGCCGTAGCAGATGCCCAGGACGGGGATGCGGCCGGACCAGATCGCCGGGTCGGGCCGCGGGGCGCCCGGGTCGTAGACCGAGTTCGGACTGCCGGACAGGATGATCGCCCGGGCGCCGCGCCGTTCCAGCTCGGCGTATGGCGTGTCGTGAGGCAGCAGCTCCGAGTAGACATCGAGCTCGCGCACCCGCCGCGCGATGAGCTGGGCGAACTGGCTGCCGAAATCGAGGACGACCACCGTCTCGCGGTCGTCGGGGTCGGCCGAGGCGGGGCGATCGGCGGGCGAGCGATCCGGGGCGGGCGCTTTGAGGGCGGTCTCGAGGTATGCCTCGACCTCGGCGTCGTCAGGGGCAAGGACCCGGTGGCCGGCGTTCGCGGGCTCGCCGTGGATGGTCTTGCCGCGCCCGATCGACGCGGGTGCGTCCTCCTCGCTCAATCGACCTCCTCGTTCGACCCGGCCGCGCCGCCGGGCTGCTCGCAGTGTACCGGGCGGGGCCGCGGCCAGGGCGACCGGGCGAGCCCAAGGTTCGTCACTCGTGGTTGCGCATCGCCTCAGCGGCCATCGTGAAGTAGCGCTCGAGCTCAGCCGCCACGCCATCGGGTGGCGCGGATGCGACGATCGCAGCGCGCATGTGGACGAGCCAGCTGTCGCGCTCCGCCGGGCCGATCGCGAAAGGGAAATGGCGCATCCGCAGGCGGGGGTGGCCGCGCTCGTCGTCGTAGGTCCGCGGGCCGCCCCAGTACTGGATGAGGAAGAGCCGCAGCCGGCGCTCGGCGGCGGCCAGGTCGGGCTCTGGGTAGATCGCCCGGAGGATCGGGTCCGATGCCACGCCGGCATAGAACGAGCCGACGAGCGCCTCGAAGAAGGGCGTTCCGCCCGCTCGGTCGTAGAGGGTCGTCAGGTCGGCGGTCACGCACCGAGGATAGCCGCGAGGTACTCAGCTGCGAGCGGCCGACTCCAGGCGGCGCTTCAGCGCCTCGAGGTCGAGCGCCGCGGCGCGCTTCGCCTGCGGCGCGACCATCGATTCGAACATCCGGAAGCGGAGGGGAAGCTTGAGCCGGAGCGCCCAGCGCAGCCGTGTCGCCGAACCGTCGGGCGTGAGCGCGGCATCAATCTCGATCGTGACCCCGTCCTTGTCCTTGCCGCTCAACCCGAAGGCCGTGCCCGGGGTCAGTCGCGTCACGCTGCCGTCGAGGACCGTCG
>JANMBS010000288.1:0-2956 GCA_031360525.1 Thermomicrobiales bacterium | reverse complement strand
GGACGGTCGCGTCGTAGAGCGCAAAGTAGTCCGACTCGCTGGCGGCCCAGAAGACGCGCAGGTTCGCCTCGTTCCAGACTTCGAACGCCCAGCGACGCACCTCGTCGCGGCCGTACCGATCTGCCAGGTGCGCGACGAGGTCGCGGACGAGGGCCGACCAGCGCTCCATGTCGCGCGGCGGCGAGATGATCCCGACGTAGTCGAAGACGCTGACGTGCGGATCGCTGGCGAGGGCACGAGGCATGAACGACAGCTCGACGATCGGCCGCAGCCCTGTCTCGAGGAGGCGGTCCACGACATCGTCGAGACGGCTGAAGTCGTGGACCACTCCGTCGGCCTCCTCGCGGTAGACCCCGAGCGAGTCGTGGAGCCAGCCGTGGGCGCGGACCATCTCCGTGCCGAGCTCACGACGAACGATGCGGAATGCTTCTGCGAGCTCCGAGCCGACGTCGTGCCCGCCGGGGCCAGCGCCACGCAGCAGCAGGGCGAGATGCTCCGAACCGATGACCGGACGCCACGGCCGCTGGAGCACGCCCGTGACGCGACCGGCGTCGACCGCGATGGCGATGTGGCCGTCGGCCTGTCCGGGGTCCGGGGCGACGGGGTTTGAGAGACGGCCCGTCGGGGCCTCGATCGTCGGGACGCTGGAGACCGCGTACCAGGCGCCCGCCCCGCCGTTCGTGTCCAGGTATGGGCCATGTGGGACGGCGAGCACGTCGCCACCACCCTGGTCGATCGCCTCGAACGGGCCGTCGGGGGACGGCCCGCGGTGAACGAGGTAGCCCGCAGCCCCCTCGACCGGAGACCAGGCGATCGACACCTGGCCGCGACCACGGACCGCCCAGACATCGTCAGGCGCCGCGAGCGACACGCCAGGAGCCGGCCGGTCCCGCTTGGATTCGGCGCCGATCGTATCGAACCAGGCGATCCTGGCCGAGCTCCCCGGTGCCGCCGTCGGCGGGAGGCTCGATGTGCTGGCGGCGTCGCGCGGGGCCACGGCTAGTGCAGATGGACCGGGTTGCGGCCGGCGTCGGCCCCGAACCGTTCCATCCCGATGAGCGGCTTGAGCGCCTTCTTGACTTCCTTCGTGGCGAACGCGTGACGCATCATGTCGTGGCCGAGCGCGTTGCCGATGGCGGCCATGATGATGCCCTGGTCGAGCGACAGGTAGCTGTCCGACACGACGCCCGTGTCGACGTTGACCGAGTCGCGGAAGCCCCACGGGGTGTAGATGTCAAAGTCGGCCTCGAGGTTCGCGAGGTTCGTCATCACCGACTCCGGTGCCCACCCGAGGCCCAGGAAGGCCGCGTGGGGGGTGACCACCCCGTTCGTGTAGGCGGAGGGCGCCGGGTCGGGCATCGCCGGGCGGCCCGGACAGCCCGCGAAGCCGTGATCGACCAGGGTGTTGTTTTCGTTCGACGGGTACCCGCCGGGGTCCATCCCGATCGCGTCCACCCCGTACACGCTGTACCCGCCCTCAGGCACGTTCGCAGGTGAGAAGCCCCAGTAGCCATAGCCCGCATCGACCAGTCCGTGGTGGATCTGAGCCGCCACGGTCAGCGGATGGTTGACCTTCCAGCTCTTCTTGGCCCACTTCTCCTCGGGCACGAAGAGGGCAGGCATCAGTGCCTCGAAGGCGCTCCCGCCCCAGCCCGGCACGACCCGGGTGCCGTTGTACGGGTATGCGCCCTCGAAGACGGTGACCCGGTCGTTGGTGGCGCCGTCGACCTCATATGTCCGGTCGACGCCGAGCGGCTTCGTCTCCGGCCAGCTCCAGTCACAGGTGTCGGGGAAGGTGCGCCACGAGCCGAAGTACGTCGAGGGCGGAAGCTCGCCTTTGGCGATGCCGATGTAGGTGGCGATCCGGCTCTCGCTCACCGTCGTGTCGTAGCAGCACGGATTGTTGCCCGTACTGGGCTCGATATGGAATAGGATGCGGTCGAGGTGCTGGTCGTGGTACGTGGCCCCACCCCTGTTGCCGCTCCCGTCGTCCGCGCCTGGGCCGCCCGGGTACACCACCCGGTGGAACACGCCCATGTCCACCGCGTCGTAGATGGCCTTCGCGCGCGTGCCGACCTCCGGCACGCTCGTATACACGACGTGCAGCCCGGTGGCGAGCCAGCCGTTGTCGACGGACGAGAGTCTCGGCGGGCCGCCGAAGGGGATCTTCTGCAGCGTGTTGTGGTCATACCAGTTGTAGTACTGGCCGTCGGGCGAGTGGCGCTCCATCGTCTCGAGCGAGTGGAGCGTCCGGTCGAGCCGGGTCACGACTTCCGTGTGGCTGATGATCCCGAGCCGCTCTGCGACGATGGCGCTCCACATGTACGCCCCGATGTTCGTCGTGGACGTCTCGGCGCTGGTCGTCCCATCGGAGTTCAGCTTGTCGGCCGGCAGCCCCGTGGTCGGGCTGGTCATGGCCACGAAGGATGCCCACGTGTCGCGGGCATAGCGCAGCAGGGTGGCCCGCTGGCCGCCGTTCAGCCCGGCTGCGTCGACGGCGGTCGCCATCGTGGGCAGGACGAGAGCCGCGGCCAGGGCCGCGATCAGGAGGAGTCGGAGTCGGGGCGGGCGGCGCGTGGTCATGTCGATTCCTTCCCTTACCTGGGCTCGGGCGACCCGTCAGGGGCCGCCGCCTCAGCCCTTGAGTCCGGTCGTGGCGATGCCTTCGGTGATCCATCGCTGGAAGAGGATGAAGACGACCAGGACGGGCACGACGAGGATCACCGAGCCCGCCATGAGCATCCCGTGGTCGGCCTGGTACTGGCCGGTCGCAAAGGTGGCCAGCGCCACCGGCAGCGTGTACATCTGCGGTTCCTGGGCCATGACCAGCGGGTACAGGAAGCTGTTCCAGTTGCCCAGGAAGGTCAGGATCCCGAGGGTCGCCAGGACCGGGGTGGCCATCGGCATCACGACCGACCAGAAGATCTTGAACTCTCCCGCGCCGTCGATGCGGGCG
>JANMBS010000280.1:0-2816 GCA_031360525.1 Thermomicrobiales bacterium | reverse complement strand
GCGACAGGTCGAACAGCCCAACACGCTCGCGCACGGTCCGGTGCTCATCGATGATCGAGCCGTATTGGACGGGCATCAGCCAGCCGCCGAATTCGATCAGCCGCGCACCGAGTTCGCGGTGGGCCTCGGTCAACGGGGTGAGGTGGATGGGCGCCTCCAGCGCGTCGGTCACGACGCCGCCTCGGTTTGGGCGGCGTCGGTCGCCAGCCCGGACCTGGCCAGGAGTTTCGCTGCGCGTGCGACGAGGGCGCGCTCGGTCTCGAAGGTCAGCATCGTCGCGGCATGGTCGAACGGGATCCAGCGGACCTCGTCGAATTCATGGTCGTGCCGTTCCAGGTCGCCGCCGACCGGTTCCATCAGGTAGTAGTGGACGGTCTTGTGGATGCGCGTCCCGGACTGGACGAACCAGTATTCGATCGAGTCGAGTGGGCCGGTGATGAGGACCTTCAGACCCGTCTCTTCCTCGACCTCGCGAATGGCGGTCTGCTCTCGGGTCTCCCCGGCATCGGGTGTGCCCTTGGGCAGCGTCCAGGTCCGCCCGTCACGCTCGCGGCGGCGGCTTCCGACGACGAGCCAGGGCTGGTCCGATTCATACCGAACGACGATCCCGCCGGCGGAGGTGGCGGTCGCGGTTCTCAGGCCGGCCACGGCGCCGACGCGGCGCCCGGCCGACGGACCGCGCCGGGACGGCCGGAGCGGGCCCACTCCATGGCCACCAGCGGACGTGGTCGACCACTGCGCTGACGCCTCGCGACGGCCGGGTGGATCGCGCGCCAACTGGCCCGCAGTCGGGCGAGCGGCGCGACCTCCGGGCCGCGCAGGACCGTCGGACGGACGCCCGGTGCCGAAAAGGAACCGGACGGGCGAAGGCCGAGCCGGCGCTCCCTGACGCGGGTGGAGGGGCGGACGAATCGGGCCGCCGGGCGGGCCGCGTACTTGGCCGCGATGCTGTGATCCATGGGAGGCTATGGTACCGGTTCAGGCCCGGCTTGCAAGGCCGTGGAGAGCACTTCGCGCATCTTCTTCGACACGTCCGGTGCCAGCACGCCACGCGCCTCGGCCAGATCGAGCTCGCGGCGAGCCGCGGCGACGTACAGATCGAGCACTCGTGGTGCGTGGACGCCCAATGTCGCCAGATGGGCCTCGAGCGTCCCGACATCGCCGCGGGTCATCGGCCCGGTCAGCGCGGCGCGGATCCCGAGCGCCCTGGCATTCTCGAGCGTTCCCTCCACGAGCGCGCCGTAGATCGCCAGCGACCCGGCCTCATCGAGGCCGGCGATCCGCCCCAGTTCGGCGATCGCGTCGAGCAGGGCGATGACGCCACCGGCGGCCAGCACGGCCGCGGCGTGGTAGGCCGCCTTTGACCCGGGCGCCAGGCGGACGGGGGTCGCACCGATCGCCTCGGCCATGTCCGCGAGCATGGCGGCCAGCTGGTCGTCGCCCTCGATGGCGACGGTCGCGCCATGGAGCGCGGCGACCGCCCGTTCCGTGTCGGCGAACGCGACGAGCGGATGGAAGGCGCCGGTCTGGGTCCCGGCCGCCATCGCCGCATCAAGGACCTCCGCCCCGAGCGCGCCGCTGGTGTGGATCATCGCCTGGCCGCTGTACATCCGGAGCGACGCCGCCAGCGACGCCACGGCGTCGTCCGGAACGGCCAGGATGATCAGCTCGACCTCGTCGAGGATCGGTTCCGGGTCGGCGAAGACGCGGGTGACATCGACCAGCGAGCGGAACCGCTCGCGCCGCACCGGGTCGCGGCTCGCCACGGCATGGATCGGCCAGCCGCCACGCGACAGCGCGACTCCCAACGCCGTCCCGACCGCGCCCGCCCCGACGATGCCGATGATCGGCGGCTCGCCCGGTCCCGAGTGGACGTGCGGGTGGCCGTGGTCGCTCGGGTGCGTCTCGTCGGCGTGGTCATGGGAGCCCGGCGGTGGCGGATCGAGGTCGATGCCGGCCGCCTCGATCGCGGCCTCCTTCTCGGCGCGCTCGTCGGCCTTGTCCCGCTCGCGGTCGTCGCCGGGCAGGTCGCCCCAGGCCCTCATCCCGGCGATCCCGGGGTGTTCGTCCGGTCTCGTCGGAGCAGCACCCACCGAGTGTAGCGAGGCCCTCGTTGTTGCGCCGTCGCCTGCGCCGCCCGGGGTGACGGGCGGGCGCCGTCGACTGACTGGAATGCGGCGGTCTCGCATGTGACCGTATACTGGATCGACCTCGACCCGGGGCGGGCGCACCCGCCCGGCGCCGACTGAACCCGCGCACTGGCGCGGTCGATGAAGGAGGCGCGTCATGACACCCCCCGGATCGATCCCTGATCCATTCGGCGCGCGGGCCGCGCTCGGGCCGGGCCTCCCCGACCTCTACCGGCTCGATGCCGTCGCCGACCGGATCGACCTCGCCTCGCTGCCCGTCACGGTCAAGATCCTGCTCGAGAATCTGCTCCGTCATGCCGGCGGCGGCGTCGTCGCGCCGGGGGACGTCGAGACGCTGCTGGCCTGGCGTCCGGGCGCGGCCGCAGAGGCCGAGATCCCGTTCATGCCCGCGCGTGTCCTTCTCCAGGACTTCACCGGCGTCCCCGCGGTCGTCGACCTGGCGGTCATGCGCGACGCGATGGCCGACCTCGGGGGCGATCCGGCCAAGGTGAACCCGCTCGTCCCGGCCGACCTCGTGATCGACCATTCGGTACAGGTCGACCGGTTCGGGACGCCCGGCGCGTTCGCATTCACTGTCGAGCGCGATTACGAGCGCAACGGCGAGCGCTATCAACTCCTGCGCTGGGCCCAGACCGCGTTCCGTGACCTGCGGGTCGTGCCGCCCGG
>JANMBS010000266.1:0-5998 GCA_031360525.1 Thermomicrobiales bacterium | reverse complement strand
GTCCGTAACCTTCGAACCGGCCGACGTCGTAGTAGACGTTGCCGTCCGCGGTCGCATAGGCGTATCCGGCGTCCTCGAGCGCCTCGGCGAGGGCGAGCATCTCGGGGATGTGCTCGGTCGCGCGCGGGAAGACGTGGGCCGGGAGGATGTCGACCAGCGCCTCGTCGGCGTGGAAGGCCGCTTCGTACGCGTCGGCGATCTCACCCGGCGTCTTGTGTTCGAGGCCGGCCGCGACAAGCATCGGGTCCGCTCCACGATCGAAGCCCTCGTCGCGGAGGTGCCCGACATCGGTGATGTTCTTCACGTGGACGACATCGATCCCGTGGTAGAGCAGGGTGCGCCGGATCAGGTCGGCGAGGAGGTTGCTGCGCAGGTTGCCGACATGGGCGTAGCGGTAGACGGTCGGGCCGCAGGTGTACATCCGGACCCGTCCGGGCTCGAGCGGCTCGACCGGGTCGATCTGCCGGCCGAGGGTGTTGCGGAGGCGGAGTGTCATCTCGACACTCATGCTCTCACGGGCCCGACAGTGCGGCTTTGGCGGGAACATCGAGCGAACCCCTAACGTTTCTCTGGAGGCCTCGTTATCCCACCAGAGGCCTCGCGGGCCCGTTCCATCGTTCCCCCGGCGGTGTGGACCTGCGAGGCCTCGTAGCGTCCCCGGAGGAGGGCATCCGTGACCCGCCCTATACTCCCGGCGATGCGCCGTCTGTTCGTCCTCCTCATGGCCGCGACGCTGTTCGTCTCGTGCGGAGGCAAGACCGCGGCCGGCCCGGATCGACCGGTCAGGATCCTGTCCGGGAGCCCGACGACCCTCGATCCGGCCGCCCAGGGCGACGCGGGGAGTGCCGCCGTCACCGCCCAGCTGTTCGAGTCGCTGACGAGCTTCGACGCCGACCTCCAGGTCCGTCCGGCGCTCGCCGAATCGTGGCGGTTCAGTGACGACGGCCGGCAGCTGACGTTCCATCTTCGCCCGGCTCTGACCTTCTCGGACGGCAGCGCACTTCGGCCGTCCGACGTCGCACGCAGCTGGATGCGCCTGATCGACCCCGAGTCGCCATCGCCCCTCGCCTCGCTCGCCCTCGATATCGTCGGCGCCCAGGCCTTTCTCCGTGGCACTGCCACCGACCCGACCACGGTCGGCCTCCACGCCGATGACGGCGCCGGCGACCTGGTCGTCGACCTCGTCCGACCCGCCACGGATTTCGTCAACATCGTCGCCGGCCCGACCTTCTCGGTCGTCCCGCCCGGCGTGGGGAACGGGCCAGCGGCATTGACACCCGGTAAGGAGTTCGTCGCCAGCGGCGGTTACGTCCTGTCCGCCAAGAAGGAGACCAGCCTCACGCTGACCGCTAACCCACGTTATTGGGCGGGAAAGCCGGCGATCACCACCATCGAGTTGGTCAGCGACCTTGCCGGGCGTGGTCCCGTGGACGCCTTCGCGGCGGGCGACCTCGACTACACCTCGGTCTTCGGCATCGACGCCACCTGGCTGGCCTACGACGAGACGCTGGGACCGCAGCTCCGGATGGTCGGCTCGCTGTCGGTCCAGTACTACGGCTTCGATACGACCAAGCCGCCATTCGACGATCAGCTCGTCCGCCGGGCATTCGGTCAGGCCATCGACTGGCGGCGGATGGCCGCCCTGAGCGGCGGCGACGGGACGGCGCAGGTCGCCACCTCGATGGTGCCACCCGGGATCCCCGGTCGGAGCGACGAGGATCTCCTGCCGGCCCACGACCCTGCCGCCGCGCGCGACCTGCTGGCCCAGGCCGGCTACCCCGGCGGTGCCGGTTTCCCGGCCACGGTGATGATGACCGGCGGTTCGGGCTTCGACGCCGCGATCGTCGCCGAGGCCAAGCGTGAACTCGGGATCACGCTCCGGGCCGAGACGATGGGCGACGGATACTTCGACCGCCTGGCCACCGATCCGCCGCAGATGTGGTCGCTCGCCTGGGTCGCCGATTACCCGGGCCGCAACGACTTCCTGGGCGTGCTGCTGAACACCGGCGCCTCCAACAACTACGGCCACTGGAGCTCGCCGGCGTTCGATGCGGCGATCCTCGAGGCGACCTCCGCGAGCGACGCGGCCGAGGCGTCTGCCGCGTACGACAAGGCGGAGCGCATCGTCCGCGATGAGGTCCCGGTCGTCCCGCTGTCGTACGGCCCGGGCTGGGCGTTGTCGCGGACCGGGCTGCTGGGCGCCGGTCAGAACGGTCTCGGGATCGTCCGGATGGCGGGGCTCGCATGGGCGGACTGATGCACTGCGTGCCGGCGGTCGTGCTGACGGCCGGGCTGTCAGCCGGGCTGTCGCTCGGTGTCGTCCCGGCGGTCGCCGGGGCCTCGTCCTGGACATTCGGGACGCCGACCGCCGATTCGACATTCGGGACTGGCATCGTCTTCAGCCAGCCGATCACCATCGACCGGCCGATCGGCCGCGTCGAGATCTTGCTGACCTTCGCCGACGCCGTCGGTCCGACCGTCTTCGAGGTGCCGGGCGTTCCGGCCGCTCCGTCGACGACCCTGACCTACACGCTCGACACGTCGGGCAACGACCACCTCATCCCCAACACGCCCGTCGTCGCCCGCTGGCGTGTCGTCTCTGACGACAAGCCGTCCGAGGTCGGCCTCGGGCCCGAACTGCGCGTGACGTACGACGACGACCGGTTCACGTGGAGATCGGCAAGTGACGGCATCGTCCGGGTCCACTGGTATGAGGGCGACGCCGCGTTCGGCGCGAAGGCGCTCAAGCTCGGCGCGGACGAGGTGCGCGAGACCTCGAAGCTGCTGGGCGTCACCGAAACCGACCCGATCGACTTCTTCGTGTATGCGAACGTCGACGACTTCTACGGTGCGATCGGTCCGGGAGCGCACGAGAACGTGGCCGGCTCGGCCTTCGCCGACATCCGGACGCTCCTGGGTCTCATCCCGCCGAGCGAGATCAACGATTCGCTGGTGGCCGTTCGGATCCCGCATGAGTTCGTCCACCTCGTCTTCGACACCGCCTCGAAGAACCCGTACCACAGCCCGCCGCGCTGGCTCAACGAGGGCCTGGCGGTCTATCAAAGCGAGGGTTACGGGTCGTCCGACCGCAGCGCGGTGGAGTCGGCCGCCCGGAACGGGAGCCTGATCCCGCTCGATGGCCTGACGGGCCAGTTCCCGAACGGGCAGGACTTCTTCCTGGCCTACTCCGAGAGCGTCTCGGCCGTCGAGTTCATGGTCCGGACCTACGGCCCGGATGCCCTGGTGACCCTCATCCGCTCGTACGCCGAGGGGCGGACGAACGACGAGGCGTTCAGCGATGCCCTCGGGCTGGACACGACAGCGTTCGGCAACGCCTGGTTCAAGGACGTAAAGGCGACGCCCAAGACCAAGTTCGGGCCACAGTCGGCCCCGCCAGGCCCGGTGCCCGCGGCCTGGAGTGGGGCCGCGCCCGGGCAGGCATCGGCGCCGCCGGCGAGCCCGGGTAACGCAGCGGGGTCCCCTGGTGGGCCGAGCGCGGCGCCGGTCCCGGGTGCCGTCGGCGATCCGGCGGGCCGTGACGCCGCGACCGTGGTCGGTGTCGTCGTTGCCATCGGTGTCATCGTCCTGCTTGTGGCCGCGGCGCTCGCGGCGCGTCGCCGACGGGCGTCTCAGCGGTCGCCGTGATCGCCGTCCGGCGACTGCGCGCCATCCCGACCTGGCAGGTCACGCTCGGCCTCGCCCTGTTGGCGCTCGGTTTCCTCATCGCCGCCCAGCTCGCCTCCGAGGGTCCCCGGGTTCGCTACACGACGCAGGAACGGACACCGTTGGTCGAGACCGTCAACGAGCTGCAGACCCAACAGGACGCGCTCAAGGCGCGGATCCTCGACCTGCGCTCGCAGATCCAGGTCGTGGAGGGTCTGGGTGAGGGCTCGGCCGTCCAGGTCCGCCAGCTCAACGACCGCCTTCAGCAGGCACGCATCGCGGCCGGCCTCATCCCGCTGACGGGGACGGGGATCGTCATCCAGCTCGAGGATTCGAAGGAGCCTATCCCGCCCGACGGGAGCGACGCGGACTACCTCGTCGGATCGCGCGACATCCGGCTCGTGGTCGAGGAGCTGTGGGGCGCAGGAGCCGAAGCGATCGCGGTCAACGGGGAGCGGATCACCCCGACCTCGGCCATCATCGACGTCGGCACCTCCCTCCTGGTGAACTCGGCCTACCTGACGCCTCCGTACCAGATCACCGCGCTCGGACCCCCGGACCTGTACGACCGGCTCAGCGCGCGGGCTGGTTTCGTGGACTTCGTCCGTGCACGCTCGAAGGGTTATGGCATCGGCGTCTCGCTAGCCGAACCGGCGTCAGTCGACATGCCGGCCTTCGTCGGCACGGTCACGTTGCGCTATTCACGGCCGATCCCATCGGCGGCGCCATCGGCGTCGGCCACGCCCGTGCCGGGAAGCTGACGATGCATCGCGGGCGTAGCCAGATCACGATCGCGGTCGTGGCCCTCATCCTCGGGCTTCTCGTCGTCATCCAGCTGCGCTCGCAGTCGTTGAGCTCGGGCCTGGCCCAGTTGTCATCGCAGGACCTGACGATCCTGGTCGCCAACCTCAACGCCCGCAACGACCAGTTGCGCCGCGAGGGGTCGTCGCTCGAGGTGGAGCTCACGACACTGACCGCGAACCGGTCGCGCGGCGATGTCTCGATCGACGAGATCACCGCCGACCTGCAACGTGTCCGGGCCTACGCCGGGCTCGATCCGGTTGGCGGGCCGGGTGTCGTGATCTCGATCCGTGGCCCGATCGACGGGAGTGGCGTCGAGGAGATCATCAACGAATTGCGCAACGCCGGCGCCGAGGCGATCACCACCGGCGGTGTCCGGGTCGTTGCCGGTGTCGTGGTGACCGGTCCGCCCGGTGGCGCCGTGGTCGACGCGGTGTCTCTGGGCGACGCCTTCGAATTGATGGCGATCGGCGCGCCGGACAAGTTGACCGGGTCACTGACACGGTCCGGCGGGGTCATCGCCCAGCTGGCCGCCACGCAGCAGGATGTGGTCGTCACCGTCACCCCGGTCGATCGGCTGGAGCTGCCTGCGACGACCCGCACCCTCGTCCCGGCGCACGGTCAGCCCCGCCTTTGATACGCTGACGGGCCGATGCCAGACCAGCCCGTCCTCACGCTGCTCCTCGGCGACGTCGTCAGGCTGCGGCGCGCCCACCCCTGTGGCGGGAACACATGGCTGATCGATCGCCTGGGGGCTGACATCGGCCTGCGCTGCCAGACATGCGGCCGGCACGTCCTGCTCGAGCGCCGCGTCCTCGAAGGGCGCTTGGCAGCGTTCGAGTCGCGCGGCGACCCGGCCGTGACCGCCGCGCTCGCCAGTCCTGGCATGGCCGGTTCCGGCGGATCGTTCGCATGACCGAGGCCATCGCGCCCCCCGAGTCGTCCGAGGAGTCGAGCCCGCTCGCGGTCTTCCGGAACAGCGGCTTCCTCCGCCTCTGGTTGTCACAGGTGACGACCCAGATCGGCGGCAACATGGTCCTCTTCGGGCTGACCGTCATCGTCGTCGAATCGACCAGCTCGAATACCGCGGTCAGCCTCTTGATCCTGTCCTTCCTCGTGCCCGCCGTGCTGTTCTCCGCGGTCGCCGGCGTCTACGTCGATCGCATCGACCGTCGGCTGATCCTGGTCGCGACCAACTTCCTGCGGGGGGCGGCGTTCGTCCTGCTCTACCTCGCCGGGGCGAATTTTGCGGTCATCCTCCTGCTCAACATCTTCGTCTCGACCGTGACCGTCTTCTTTGCGCCGGCCGAGCTGGCGATGATCCCGGTCCTGGTGCCACGGAGTCAGCTGCTCGCCGCGAACGGCATCTTCACGCTTACGCTCAACGCCGCCTTCGCCGTCGGGTTCGCGCTGCTCGGCCCCCTCGTCGTCAATCTCGCCGGTCCCGAGGCGGTGATCCTGGTCGTCCGCCGCAACGATGTCTGGCGGGTGCAGGCGCTCTCGACGATGGGGACTTGACGATGATGATGACGAT
>JANMBS010000254.1:0-2451 GCA_031360525.1 Thermomicrobiales bacterium | reverse complement strand
GAACGAGCAGGAGCGGCTCGACGAACTGGCGCAGCGTCAGCTCCGCTACGCCGACTACGCCTGGGAGCCGCCGCGCCAGGGCGGCGACCGGCGGGCCGACGACGCCGACGACCCGGGGACGTAGGAATGGGCGGGTGATGTCGCCAGTAGTCACATCGGCGGGCCTGCGATGGGACGACCCGGCGGGTTCGCCGACGGCAGCGACTGCCCGATGATCGGGGCAACCCATCATCCTGCCGGAGTCGTCCATCGTGCCTCGACCGAGCCCGCGTCCGCTTGCCTCGCTCGCGCTCGCGTTCGTGCTCCTTGCAAGCATGGCCACGCCGGCCCTCGGCTGGGCGAATGGGGGGAACAGCGGGAACGCCTACGGAACGCACGACTGGATCGTCGGCCAGGCCTACAAGGTCTTCGGCGACCAACCGCCGGCCTGGTTCGACCTCCAGACCGCACTCCTGGCGTCGGACGACCCCGACAAGCTCTTCTGGGCGCCCAACGAGCACGTCTTCAACGAAAAGGGGTATGGCCGCGGGGCCGTCGACCGTATCACTGAGTTCTACCACCAGGCTCTGACCGCGCATCTCGCCGGCGACGATCAGACGGCTTCGATCGCCTTCGGCTGGATGGCCCACTACTACGGCGACATCCTCCAGCCGTATCACACGACCTACGCGGCGATCGACCTGGATGACTCGCACCGGCGCTACGAGATGCTCGTCGAGGCGGTGACCCGAAACCCTGACGCGTCCCCTGAATGGAGTACCACGGACCGGAGCCCGCACACGGTGGCCGACGTCCGCACTCTCGCGATCGGGGCAGCAGCATATTCGCGCAAGTCCTTCCCCGAGCTGTACGCGTTGTTCATGGTCGATGAGACCGTGCTTGCCCCACGGGTCTCCGAGATCACCGGCGGCCTTCTCCAGCGCGCCTCGTCCGACCTCGCCGACATGCTGTACTCGATCGACCAGGTTGTCGGCGATGCGCCCCCTGCGGCGTCAGTCAAGGCAAGCATCCGCTGGCGCTACGCCGCCAAGAACACGACGCAGACCGTCTACGTCACCGTCAAGGGAGCGGAGGGCCAACCGCTCGAAGGCGTCCGGGTCGACATCGCCTTCCCGATGGCGACCGGCGGGACGAGCCTGCTGCGTCGCTACACGACCTCCAGCGGCACGGCAACGGCGTACGGCGCCATCGGCGCAAGCCCGTATGGCCAGCGGCGTGATGTCGTCGTGACCGTCAAGACCGGTGACGTCGTCAAGACGTCGGCAACGTGGTTCGTGACCAGCCGGCGGCTGGCCACGGGCTCGGCGGGGTTCAAGACATGGGTCAACCGCACGACGGCCATCCCGGGGCAGACGGTCCGGGTGGCGTCCCTCGCCCGAGACAGGCTCGGCCGGCCAGTGCCGAACCTCAAGGTCAACCTGACCTGGACGTTCAGCAACGGCAAGGTCCTCGCAACGAGCGGGTACACGGACGCCACCGGCAAGGTGCTGACCACCATGCCGATCACGGATGAGACTCCGCCGGGCACGGTCAGGATCGTGGCGCGTACCCAGTCCGGCAGTGTGAACCGCGGCTCGAGCACGAGCTTCCGCCGCAACTGATCACCGGCGCGCCGATAGCGACCTGCAACTGCCGCTCATGCCCCGCACGATGGCGCGAGCGAGGGATCAGGTGGATCCCTGGAGCGAAACGCCATTAGTTCGGCGCGGCTACCGCCCGCATCGCATAAACGCGGCCGACCTTGTACTCGAGGTCCTCAAGCTCGGTCGTGGTCCGCACCTCGTACGCGGCGAGCTCCTCGAGCGCCTCGAGCGGCAGGTAACGGCGGCCCGGATCGCCGACCAACACGTCGATCCCGCGAGCGCGCACTCGTTGCAACCACGGCAGGACGCGAGCCGCGAGGCGCGCCTCGTACCAGCAATCGCCGGCGAGGACGACATCAGCGCCGGGCGGGTCCTCGTCGAGGACGTCGCGCCCGACGACCGCGACCCGACGGCCGTTGGCGCGCGCGTTGAGCCCGATGGCGGCCGCCGCCATCGGATCGATATCTGTGGCGGTCGCGGCTGCCGCGCCGGCGCGCATGGCGGCGATCGCGCACAGCCCCGAGCCCGACGCCAGGTCGAACACGCGACGGCCTCTGACAGCCTCCGGGTGTTCGCGCAGGTAACGCGCGATGGCGAGCCCGCCACCCCACGCGAAGGCCCAATAGGGAAGCGCCGCGTCCGGGTCATCCGACTCGAGCTGGGCGGCGTGCCACAGCGGCAGCACCTCGTCGGCAAGGTGGAGGCGGATCTCGTCGAGACCCGGCACCGGGCGGAGCCGCGTGTGCCGAACGACAAAGGCGCGAGACGCGGAAGCCAAGTGGGGACTCCTTCGAATCGCTCCCGTCCGGACGTCGTCGTCCGTCGGTACCATGTCACATCGGTCGGACCGAAACGCATGCCGTACCTG
>JANMBS010000249.1:0-3323 GCA_031360525.1 Thermomicrobiales bacterium | reverse complement strand
TGGCCGCGGCGATCGCTTCGCGGGTCAGGTCGTCGGGCGTGGGGCCCAGCCCGCCGGTCGAGACGACGAGGTCGACCCGGCCAAAGGCTGTCGTCAGCGCGTCGGTCACCTGCTCGAGGTCGTCGGGCATGGCAGTCAGGCGGGTGACACGGACCCCGAGCCCAGTCAGCGAGCGCGCAAGCTCGCCGGCGTTCGTGTCGCGGGTCTCGCCCACGGTCAGTTCGCTGCCGATGCTGAGCAGCTCGGCGGTCAGGATGCGGCGGCGTTCGAAGGCTGACATCTTTTCGCAGCGTACCGCTCCGCCGCTGGCATGGTCAGCCGTCGCGGGGGCGCTGCTATCATCGAACGCGTCCCCCGCGCCCGAGCCCGACCTGGAGCACTCCCCTGGACGATCCGAACGCGAGCCCTGAACCCACGCCGCCGCCCGTTGCCCCGCCGCCGCCCGGGCCACGCAAGCCGCCGCCTGGCTTGCGTGATCAGCTCAAGGCGACCCGCGATGCCGCTCTGGCGCTGGTGCTGGCACATGTCGAACTCGCCAAGGCCGAGGCCGGTCAGATCGCGGGTGAGGTCGGCCGGGTCGCCGCGCTCGGCGCACTCGCCATCGTGCTCGTCATCTTCGCGGTCTTCCTGTTCGTCATCGGCGTCTCCCTGGGCGTGGGGGAGTGGATCCTCGGTTCGATGGGCTGGGGTGTGCTCCACGGGGTCCTGCTGTTCCTGTCGGTCGCCATGGCGGCCGTGCTTGGCGGTCTCGGCACCTCTCCGCGGCGGATCGGGGGCGCTCTGCTCGTCTCGATCGTGGTGGCGATCGTGCTCGGCGTCGTCCTCGGCTTGAACCTGCTGAACCATCTGTACACGGCGGTCGGCGACCGGCTCGGGCTCGCCGTCGATCCCGGGATCAGGCCGCTGCTCGTCGGGATGGTGCTTATCGGCTTCCTCGGCCTGTTGGCCGGCATCGCGGCGGCCGTCATGATGGATGCCTCGGCGGGCGGTCGTTTCGTGGCGCTGGCCGGCATGACCGTGCTCAGCGTCGTCGTCGGCGCATTCACCGCCATCACCTTCGGGCCGCAGATCGGTGCGGGCATCGGCATCGCTGTCGGCTACGTCACGTGGATCGTCCTGATGGGCATCGACGTCATGCGGACCGGCATCGACCTCGAGGCACTCAAGAATCGCTTCTATCCCGTCCAGACCATCGACACCAGCAAGGAGACGCTCGAGTGGCTACAGAAGCGGATGCCGCCCGGGATCGGGTCCTAGAGGCTCGCGCGTCCCTGGGCGAGGAACTGGAGGCCCTCGAGGCCTCCGCCCGCGCGGCGATCGACGTCCCTGCCAAGATCAAGCGCAGCCCGGCCAAGGCGGCGGCGATCGCCGGTGGGGCGGCGTTCCTCGTGCTCGGTGGCCCAAAGCGGGTCTTCCGGGCCGGCAAGCGTGCTGTCACGGGTGAGCCGGACCCGCTTCCGAGGTCGATGCTCCCCGACGAGATCGAGAAGGCGCTGCGCGGCCTCGGCGACGACGGCAAGAAGGTTCGCGGCGCACTCGAACGCGATTTCGCGGCCTACGCGAAGCAGAAGGCCAAGGACCGATCGGGTGTCCCGACATTGCTCCTGCTGGCCGTCGCGCGGCCGCTCCTCGCCGGGGCGACCAAGGCCGCCGCGAGCTGGCTGTTCCGCACCGACGACGAGGGTTTCCAGACGCGGCTCGCACAGATCCGCGAGCGGGCGAGCCGGCGAGAGGACGGCGACGGGGACGCGAAGACCGACGCCAACGAGGGTTCGGGTCGGACGGTCATGGAACGAGCTGCCGACGCCGATGCGGCCAAGGGCAAGGGCAAGGATGGCAAGGGCGCTAAGAACGCCGGCTCGCGGGCCTGACCTTCGTCGGTCACGTACCTGACGCGCGGGCGCATTGACGCCGACTCTACGATTTCGGGAACATGGTCGCCCGCAAGCCGTCTCCGCTCGCGGATGAGCCGCACAAGGGTGGCTCACGCCTGACCGGTGACCAGGTCGGCGCGATCATCCGCTTTCCGGACGACAACCCGAACCCGGTCATGCGGATCGACGCGGACGGTCACCTCATCTACGCGAACCCTGCGAGCCTGCCGATACTGCGAACGCTGGGCGTCGACGTCGGCGATCCGGTGCCGGTCGAGGTCATCGGCCGGTTCGACGCCGTCGCCACGATGCGCGGGTTCGTCGAATTCATGGCCGAACGCCGGACCTACGCGATCTGGCCGATCCCGATCGCAGACCTGAACTGCACCAACCTCTATGGCATGGACGTGACGGCCGAGCGAGCCATCGTCAAGTTCCCCGACCAGAACCCGAACCCGGTGTTTCGGATCGACCCAGGTGGGGTCCTCGTCTATACCAACCCGGCGAGTGCGGCCCTGGTGGCGGGACTCGGGCTGGCGATCGGCTCCGGGCTCCCGGCGGAGCTGCGTGAGTCACTGCTCGCCCGAGCCGCGGCGGCAGATCGCGTCACGGTCGAGCTCGAGAGCGGCGGTCGCGCATACGCGCTGCTACCCGTGGACGTCCCCGAGTTCGGGTTCATCAATGTCTACGGCACTGACATCACCGCGGTGAAGCAACGCGATCGCCTGGCGAAGGAGAATGAGCGGCTGCTCCTGAACATCCTCCCGAAGCCGATCGCCGACCGCCTGCGAGAGGGCGAGCCCCTCATTGCCGATCGATTCGATGACGTGACGCTCATGTTCGCCGACATCGTCGAATTCACGCGACTATCGGCGAGCATGTCGCCACAGGAGCTCGTCGGGGTGCTCAATGAGATCTTCACGGTCTTCGATGGCCTTGTGGACCGCTATGGCCTTGAGAAGGTCAAGACCATCGGCGACGCCTACATGGTCGTGGGCGGTATGACCGATCGGGCGGACGACCACACCACGAAGGTCACCGCGATGGCCCTGGACCTGGCCGAAGCTGTCGCCCGGATCGAGGCCGCTGCACGTCTCGGCGTCACGTTCCGGATCGGGATCCACTGCGGGGCGGTCGTGGCAGGCGTGATCGGCACGAAGCGGTTCATCTACGACATCTGGGGCGACACGGTCAACTTGGCCAGCCGGATGGAGTCGCACGGGGTTCCCGGGCGTGTGCAGGTCACCCACGCCGTTGCCGAGCGCCTCAGAGGTTCCTTCCGTCTCGAGGAGCGTGGCCTGATCGACGTGAAGGGCAAGGGTCCGACGCCGACCTATTTCGTGCTCGGCCGTGTCGACGCGGCGACGAACGACCCTCCGATGCGGGCGGCCGACCAGGTCTGAGTCTGCCCTCGTCCGGCGAGTATCGCGTCTCCGACCTGTGCGAGAC
>JANMBS010000517.1:0-3339 GCA_031360525.1 Thermomicrobiales bacterium | reverse complement strand
GCGTTCCCGGGCGGCGGCGTCAAGAAGCCACGCCAGCCGCCGTCTGGCGGCGGGCCTGCCGCCTCTTCCAACACTCCCTGAGCCGCCGCCCACGCTCCTACCCAGTCGCCCGGATGGGCTGCCAGGTGGCCGGCCACCGTCGCGCTCGCCTGCCGTTGGAACCGTTCGCCGCCGGGGACTTGCCGGAGGTACCCCGGCTCGTAGATGAGCGCGCGGCGGACCAGCTCGGGGTGGCGGAGTGCCAGTTCCAGCGCGGGGATCCCGCCGGAGCTCGCGCCGAACACGACGACGTCCTCGACGGCGAGGGCGTTCAGTAGACCGGCCGCGTCGTCCGCGTGCTGTGTCGAGCCAACGCCCGGCCACGCATCACGGCCGCTGCGCAGCGTTCCGCGGCGGTCGTACGTCACGACTTTGAACCCCGTCAGGCGCTCAGCGACCGGGCGCCACTGCTCGGCGTCCTCACCTCCCGCGTGGATCACGAGTACCGCCGGACCTGAGCCGCGGACTTCCGCGTACAGGATCGTCCCGTTCACCGCATGGCGACCGACGCGCGGTGGCTCAGCGTCTCGCAGCGCGTTCGGGTTCGTCCGGAGGTCAGGCTCGGTCACTCAGGCAGTATATTTGTGGTGACTACCGGTGCCGCGCGCCGCTTGAGCGCCTCATGGGCGGCACCGTCCCAGGCATGGGCGAGGATCAGCTAACGCCGACGGGCATGGCGCTGGCTTGGGTGCTCGCTGGTGACGACCCGCAGACCGTGCAGAACTTCATCACGCCACACCCCCGAAGGACGTGACCGCGTTGAACGTGCTCTCCTCGGCGGCCGTGACTGCGCCCGTGCCCTCCCAGCGGAAGTAATGCAGCCCCGTCGCGCAGGACCACGACCTGGTCGGCGCGATTCCCATCGGGTCCGAGCGCACTGATGACCGCATTCGCTCCTTCGATGGCCCGGGCGACGGCCTTGGCATCGGTGACCTGCCCCGCCACGACCCGCACGCGCTCACCGATCGAGCCGAGGTTCTGTGGATCGCGGACCAGGAGTGTCACGGCGTGACCCTGCGCGAGCGCCTGCTCGACGGCGAGTCGACCGATCCTGCCTGTGCCACCGATCACCGTGAGTCTCAAGGGCCGATTCTACCGAAGCGGCCGGCGTTCATCCTCGCGCATACTCGCCTCTCATCGCCTCCCAGGCCGAGCCCGATCGGAGCCGCCGTGCCCACAGGCGCACTCGTGCGACAGGCGCTTCGCGTCGCTGGTCTGACCGCGGCCGCCGCGCTGTGGCTGACGATCGCGGCGTCCGTCGCTTCAGACGAGGGGTACGTGACGGTCCGGATGGGGGACAACGCCTTCCAGCCCGAGGTCATCCGGGTCGCGGTCGGCACCGAGGTCGAGTGGAAGAACGAAGGTGGCAACGTCCACAACGTCGTCGCCGATGATGGTTCGTACGCGTCGACCGACATGCGGCCGGGCGAGGAGTTCGTTCAGCGCTTCGATCAGCCCGGTGTCTACCGGTTCACGTGCACCCTGCATGGCGTGCCGGGCGTCGGCGGCATGACGGGGATGATCGTGGTCGGTGACGCCCCGATCCCGAGCGAACACGGGGATGTCGGCAGGGGCCGTGAGCCGGTCCCGGCCGGGCCCGGATCGACCGTCCGCGTCCCGGGCGACCGCCCGACCATTCAGGCCGCAGTCGACGCCGCCGCCCCGGGTGATCTCGTCCTGGTTGCACCCGGCGTGTACCAGGAAGGCGTCAAGGTGACGACGCCGTACCTCACGATCCGCGGCGAAGACCGCGACACGACGATCCTCGACGGCGGATCATCAATGTCGAACGGGATCCACGTCATTGAAGCCGACGGCGTCGTCGTCGAGAATCTGACGGCGCGTCACTTTGTTTCGAACGGGTTTTACTGGACCGGCGTGCAGGGCTTCCGAGGGTCATACCTGACCGCGTACGCGAACGGCGACTACGGGATCTACGCGTTCGACTCGACCTGGGGCCGCATCGAGCACAGCTATAGCGCCGGCCATCCCGACTCCGGGTTTTACATCGGCCAATGCGACCCATGCCACATCACCGTGACGGACGTCCTCAGCGAGGGCAACGCGCTGGGGTTCAGCGGCACGAACGCGAGCGGTGAGATGCTGATCGTCAACTCCGAGTGGCGAGACAACCTGGGAGGCATCGCCCCGAACACGCTCGATTCGGAGGAGCTGGCGCCGGGACATGACGTGCTGATCGCAGGCAATTACGTCCACGACAACTCGAATCGACACGTTCCTGCCAAGCAGATTGCCCTGCCCGCGCTCGGGGTCGGGATCTTCGTCACCGGCGTCCACGACAATGTCGTCCGGGGTAACCTCGTCGAGAACCACAGCACCTACGGCATCGCGATCCTCCCGAACATCGACGACAACATGTGGCTGACGTCCGGGACGCGCGTCGAGGGCAACATCGTTCGTGGCTCGGGGCAGGCCGATCTCGTGGTCGGCGCTCCCGCCCTCGGCGGCGACTGCTTCGAACACAACACCTATGGCAGCAGCATCCCGGTCGCGATCGAGGTCGTCGCCTCGTGCGGTGGCCTGCTGCAAACGGGCGCGGCGGGCGCGGCCTCGCCATCCATCCAACTCCTGACGAGGTTCATGAGCGCACTGGGTGGTGGCGACCGCACCGATGGCGACTGGAAGTCGTGGCCCGCGCCCGCGGAGGCTCAACCGGAGTTGTCGGACGCCGCTTCGGCCGCGTGGGTGCTTGCGATCCCCGAGGTGGCCGTGCCGGGCACGGTCGACATCCGGGCTATCTCCGACATCGCTCCTCGACAGGGGCCCACCAGTTCCCGGGAGGTGACCGTGCTCGGCGTGCCCATGTCCTCTTCGCCGTTGGGGCTCATCCTGGCCCTCTACGCGTACCTGCTCCCGGCTCTGCTCTACGTGTCGTGGGTCGCTGTCGGCGTGTGGGATCTTATGCGGCAGGACGAGCGCTCGATCAGGAGTCGGGTGCTCTGGCTCCTCTCGATCATCGCGATCCCGGTGGCCGGGCCGATCGCGTACTTCGCCGTCGGCGGTTCCCCGATCCCGCGAGCGCTGCGCCTGACGCTCATCCTTGGCGGCGGGGCCGTGTACCTGGTGGTGACGGCCATTGCGACGGTCCTGTTGGTGGCCTGATGCGCGACAGCCCGGGGCGACGACCTGGCCTCGGTCGTGGCGGACGATGACCCGGATCTCACGTCGCGTTTTGGCAGCCGCATGTCTGGATCCTGTCGGGCGCGCCAGCACCCACTTTTGTCTTGGGGAGTTCCGATGATCGCCGGAAGCGGCCTCGTCGCGATCGGCGTCGGGAAC
>JANMBS010000208.1:0-1580 GCA_031360525.1 Thermomicrobiales bacterium | reverse complement strand
GTCCGTCAATCTGAAGGCCGCTCCTTGTTGACAGCAGTCAACGCCTGTAGCGTTCGCGAACCGGCCGCATAGTCCGCCCGCATGCCCACGGCAAGATCGAATTCGGCGAGAGCATCGAGCTTGTGGAGACACGCGAGTTCTGAATGGTGTCGGACGGGGATTGGTGCTGCAGCAATGAGGAAGTCCGGCGCATCCCTCACCCTGGGCGAAGCCTCGTTGCCGAATGAGATGCACGGCGATAGAAGATGGCGCATCGGCGATCCGGGGCAGCCCTCGACACACGACCACCGGCACGAAGACTCCCACAGGGATACTCCCCGGCGCCTTCCCGGTCGCGCTCGCACCATAGGCGCACGGCCGCCGAGGGGTCCCGGGCGACATCCGCGGCGTCCGCAGTGACCGCTTGGCCCGCCGATAGGGACGCCTCCCCATTTCCGGAGGCGACCCGTGGCTTCATACTCGGCGCCATGACGGACCAGACGGCGATCTACGTCGCGCTGATCGCGGCCTCTGCCGGGATCATCGGCGCGCTGGTGGGCTCGTGGATCGCGGCCAGGGATACCAAGCGTGCCGGGGCGATGGCCCACGAGGAGTCCCAGGCCGATCGCGATGAAGCTCGCCGTGCGCGCTTCGCCGACCGCGTCAGCGACTTGGCCGTCGAGGTCCTCCAGGCGGCGGCGGCCGACGCCCACGGGGTCCGGCTCCAGTGGGATCGCCTCGAGCGTGGATCGAAGCAGCCCCTGCCCCCACGATCGACGTTCACGATGCATCGCCAGGCCACGCGACTCCGGATGCTCCTCGCGGAGTCCGATACACGAGCCGCGCTCGATGAACTCGAGACGGCGACGGCCGGGATGGAGGACTCGTCTGGCAACCCCGACCGGCCCGGCGACGTGATCGTGGTGCGTCCCACCGACGCCGATCGAGCCCGCTGGGATGCCGTGGAAGACCGTTTCGAGCGCGCCTATCGGGAGTTCGAGGACGCGATCCGGATCGAACTTGGCTCCGAGGCCATCGGCGCTCACCCGCCTCGTCGAACGGCCCCACCTGCGAGTCCACGCCCGCAACCGGCGCCGAGCCGGCTCCCCTGGCGGCGCTGAGGCCGGTGTGGAAGGGAACGTCCGAGCGCCCATGACCACCTCCGCCTCTGCCCGCGCTTCGGATCCGATGGTCGCCTGGCTCGACGACGCCGATGTCGCGCGGGCCCGGATCGGAGGCAAGGCAGCCTCGCTCAACCGGTTGGCTGCTTTCGGATTCCGGATCCCTCCGGGGTTCTGCCTGACGACCGACGCGTTCGCGATCCAGGCGGCGAGCCTGCCCGGGAGCAAGATCCTCCGCTCGGACCCGAGCGCCCTCCTGGATCCGTCGACACGGGCCGCCATGGTCGAGGCGATGATCGCCGGTCCCCTGTCGCCGGCGGTCGCCGTCGGACTGGCCGGTCCGCTCGAACGCCTCATGGGGCAACGAGTCGGCGACTCCGGCGGACCGCCCCTGCTCGCGGTCCGCTCATCCAGCGTGGCCGAGGACGGGGCCACAGCCAGCTTCGCGGGCCTCCACGATACGGAGCTGGGGCTGACGGC
>JANMBS010000189.1:0-7550 GCA_031360525.1 Thermomicrobiales bacterium | reverse complement strand
GGTCTGTCGCAACTGCCCTGGCGGCGGCTGATCAACCCGTTCCGACCGGTCGAGATCCTGTCGGCGGATCAGGTCGACACGATCCATCGGGCGTCGTTGCGTGTCCTTGCCGAGATCGGGGTCGAGGTGCTTGGCGACCGGGCGCTCGACGCGTTCGCGGCCGCGGGCGCCACGGTCGACCGGTCGAACCGCCGCGTCCGGCTCGATCCCGCCCACGTCGAAGCCCTCATCGCGACGGCGCCGTCGACCTTCGACCTCCACGCCCGCAACCCCGAGCGGAACATCACCTTCGGTGGAACCAACCTTGTCTTCGGGGCAGTCGGCGGACCGGCCTTCGTCAGTGATCTCGATCGAGGGCGGCGGGCAGGCAACTTCGCGGACTTCGTCGACTACGTCCGGATCATCGGCGCCCTCGACGTCATCCACCAGGAGGGTGGCGGCCCACTCGAGCCAAACGACCTCCCGGTCGAGACCCGCCATCTCGACATGTACCGGACGTTCGCCGTCGAGCTCGACAAGACCTGGCAGTGCCTCGGCTTCGGCGCCCGCCCGGTCGACGACGCTCTCGAGATCGCCTGCCTCATCCGCGGCGTCGATCACGACACGCTCCTCCGCGAGCCCTCGCTGATGACGGTCATCAACACGAACTCACCGCTCCGCCTCGATGGCCCGATGGGCGACGGCCTGATGGAGATGGCCCTTCACGGGCAGCCCGTGGTCGCCACGCCGTTCACCCTGGCCGGTGCGATGAGCCCGGTCTCGCTGGCCGGCGCGCTCGCCCAGCAGAACGCCGAGGCGCTCTTCCTCGTCGCGCTGTCGCAGATCGTCCGGCCCGGCGCGCCGATGGTCTACGGCGCGTTCACCTCGAACGTCGACATGCGCACGGGTGCGCCCGCCTTCGGGACCCCTGAATACGTGAAGGGTGCGCTGGCGAGCGGCCAGATGGCGCGCCGCTATGGTCTCCCCTGGCGCTCGTCCAACGCGACCGCCTCGAACGTGGTCGACGCCCAGGCGGCTTACGAATCGGAGATGGCCGTCTGGGGCGCGGTGATGGGCGGCGTCAACTTGCTCTACCAGGGCGCGGGCTGGCTCGAGGGCGGGCTGACGGCGTCGTACGAGAAGCTGATCATCGACGCCGAGATCCTCCAGATGATGTCCGAGGTGCTCCAGCCGCTCCCCGTCGACGAGGCGAGTCTCGGCTTCGATGCGATGGTGGACGTCGGCCCTGGGGGCCACTTCTTCGGCACCGCCCACACCCTGGAGCGCTACGAGACCGCCTTCTACAGGCCGCTCGTCTCGGATTGGCGCAACTTCGAGACATGGCAGGCAGACGGGGCGCAGACCGCGACCCAGCGCGCCAACACGATCTGGAAGCGGCTCCTGGCCGAGGCCGTCCCCCCACCACTCGACCCGCCGATCCTCGAGGCGATCGACGCCTTCGTCGCGCGACGCAAGGGCGAGATCGCGTCAGGACGTTGACCCGGGCGGCACCAGAAAAGGGGGTGCCCAATCGGCCCGCGCGGGGGTATCATGCGAGCCCGGCACATCCCGCTCAACGCCGTTGGGCAGGAGGATCGCCCCGACCGTCGCACGGATCCCGTCCGTGATCAGGTGGCTTGGCGAGAGGGATGCGGAGGACCGGGGGAACGGGGTGGTTCGATGCCGACTGTGATCACGAGGTCGTCCGTGACGACCGTCCGGATCTCCGCAGGGGAAGCATCCGAGGTGACGCGCAACCTGCACGCGGCCTACTCTCGCGAGCGGATCGAAGAGGTCATTCGCGCGGTCGTCGAGGATGCGCTGAGCCCATCCCGGATCGACGTCCTGCCGTGGCACGACGAGATCCGGTTCGGGGACGATCTGCAGCGGGCGATCCAGGAGATCGCAGAGACGACGAACCGCCAGCTCGCGGAACGCCTAGCCGATCTGCTCGACTCGGCGCCGCCCGCGCTCGCCGGGAGGCTCGCCGCCGCCCCGCGCTTCAGCGACCTGGGGTGACCGCCGAGGGGGACGAGCTCGCGTCGTCGTCGCCGGCGGCGGTTTCGCCAGTGTGGCATGCGTCCGCAAGCTGCCAGCGAGCAGGGATGTCCACGTCACCCTGATCGACGCGAACGATCACCACCAGTTCCAGCCGCCCCTCGACACAGGGATCATGGCGATGATCGGCCGGGGGCGGCGGTCGCACGGGTCAAGGGCGTCGAACTGCACGGCAAGATGTCGTTCGCGGCCTGGCTGGGCGCCCACGCCGCTCTGGTGACCGGGGGCAGCGATCGCGTGGACGCGTTCAAGAGTCGGGCGCAGGACTTCTTCGGGGAGGAACGGGCGCAGGCCCTCCTGCTCGATCGGCTCGCCTGACGCCGCGATCGCGCGGAGGACCAGCCACCCGCTCTAGGCTATCCACAAGGGAGGACACGATGTCGCTCGAGAACAAGGTTGCCATCGTGACCGGGAGCAGCAGCGGCATCGGTCGCCAGATCGCACTCGAACTGGCTCGCCAGGGCGCGGCGGTCACGATCAACTACCACACGAGTGCCGAGGCGGCCGACGAGGTCCTCAAGGAGATCGAGGCGGGCGGCGGCAGAGCCCAGATCGTGCAGGCCGACGTCTCGAATGTCGCCGACATCCAGAAGCTGGTCGACAGCACCGTGGCCACGTTCAGGCGGCTCGACATCCTGGTCAACAACGCGGGGATGGAGACCCGGACCTCCACCCTCGACACGACCGAGGCCCAGTTCGACCTGGTCATCGCGATCGACCTCAAGAGCGCCTTCTTCGGTGTCCAGCTCGCGGCCAAGCAGATGATCGCCCAGGGCGGCGGTGGCCGGATCATCAACATCTCGTCGATCCACGAGGACTGGCCGATGCCCGGCAATGCGCCGTACTGCCTTGCCAAGGGCGGCGTCCGGATGCTCACCCGAACGGCCGGTGTCGAGCTGGCGCCGCACGGGATCACGGTCGTCGGGGTCGCGCCGGGCGCGGTCCACACCCCGATCGACGAGGTCACCCTGTCCGACCCGGTGGCGAAGGCGAAACTGGAGAGCGCCATCCCGCTCGGTCGCGTGGCGGAGCCCGAGGAGATCGCCAAGCTGGTGGCGTTCCTGGCGTCCGATGACGCCTCGTACAGCACGGCCACGACCGTCGTGGCCGACGGCGGGATGATGCAGGCCAGCGTGGGGCTGTAACGTCGATGACGACCATGGCGCGACCGGGCGACGCTCGCAAACCGTTCCTCGCCGGCGCGCGGCAGGCCGCCGTCGCACCCGGGACCGCGCACCCGCTCGGGGCGACCGTGACGCCGGCCGGCGTCAACTTCGGCGTCTACGCAAAGCACGCCACGGGCATGGACATCCAGTTCTTCTACGCGCCGGAGGACCTCACCCCGACTCGCGTCGTCAGCCTCGACCCGGCGGTCCACCGGACGGGTGAGTACTGGCACGCACTGGTCCCGGGGATCGCAGCGGGTCAGCTCTACGGGTACGTGGCGCACGGACCGTGGGCCCCGGACGAGGGCCTGCGGTTCGATCCGACCAAGCTCCTGCTCGACCCGTACGGCCGTGGCGTCGCGGTCCCGGAGGGTTACCGGCGGCTGGATGCCGGCGAGACCGACGATATGGCCCGCCCGATGAAGAGCGTCGTCACGGACACGCGCCTGTACGACTGGGAGGGCGACGTCCCGCTCAACCGGCCGTGGCGTGAGACCGTCGTCTACGAGGCGCACCTCGCGGGGATGACCGCCGATCCCGGATCCGGCGTTCCCGCCGAGCTGCGCGGCACCTACGCCGGTCTGATCGAGAAGATCCCGTACCTGCTCGACCTCGGGGTGACGGCGATCGAGCTCTTGCCGGTCTTCCAGTTCGACGCCCTGGCGGCGCCGGCCGGGCGGACCAACTACTGGGGCTATCAGCCGATCTCGTTCTTCGCGCCGCACGCCGCCTACTCCAGCAGCCCCGGGCCGACGGCTCCGCTCGACGAGTTCCGCGACCTGGTCAAGGCGCTGCACCGGGCCGGGCTCGAGGTGATCCTCGATGTCGTCTACAACCACACCGCGGAAGGCGGAGCCGATGGCCCGACATCCTGCTTCCGCGGGCTCGCCAACGACGACTACTACCTGCTCGAACCCGACGATCGTGCCACCTACACGGACTTCAGTGGGACGGGGAACACGTTCAAGGGCAACGGCCCGATCGTCCGCCGGCTGATCCTCGACAGCCTGCGCTACTGGGTCGAGGAGATGCACGTCGACGGCTTCCGCTTCGACCTCGCGGCGATCCTCTCGCGCGGCGAGGACGGCCAGCCCCTGGCGGATCCGCCGATCATCTGGGAGATCGAGACCGATCCGGTCCTGGCCGGCACAAAGCTGATCGCCGAGGCGTGGGACGCCGGCGGGCTCAACCAGGTCGGAAGCTTCGTCGGTGATCGCTGGGTCGAGTGGAACGGCCGGTTCCGCGACGACGTGCGCTCGTACATGCGGGCCGAGCCGGGCAAGATCCGCGACCTGACCCAGCGCTTCCTCGGCAGCCCGGACATCTATGGCCACAAGCACCGCGACGCGCAGGCCAGCATCAATTTCGTGACGTGTCACGACGGTTTCACCCTGGAGGACCTCGTCTCCTACGACGAGAAGCACAACGAGGCCAATGGCGAGTCGAACGGCGACGGCAACGATTTCAACATGAGCTGGAACTGCGGCGTCGAAGGCCCGACGGACGACCCGGCCATCGAGGCCATCCGGCGTCGCCAGATCAAGAACTTCCTCGTCGTCAACCTGCTGTCGCTCGGCGTCCCGATGCTGCTGATGGGTGACGAGGTCCGGCGCACGCAGGGCGGCAACAACAACGCCTACTGCCTCGGTGACGCGACCAGCTGGTTCGACTGGTCCGGTCCGAAGCGGAACGCCGACATCCTGCGCTTCACCAAGGGCCTGATCCGGATGCGCCGCCGGCTGGCGACCCTCCTCGACGTGCCCGATGAGACGAACCTCCTCGACCTCCTCGCCAACGCGTCGCTCGAATGGAGCGGCGTGACCGTGGGCCAGCCCGACTTCGCGGATACGTCGCGCAGCGTGGCGCTCACGCTGCGGGCCGCGCCGGGCGCCCTCCACATCATCTTCAACGCCTACTGGGAGCCGCTCGAGTTCGGCCTGCCCGAACTGGACGACTCGCTCGACGGCTGGCGCCGGATCGTCGATACGAGCCTCGACGCCCCCGAAGACCTGTCGCTCACCTTCACCGAGGGAACCGTGGTCGCCACACCGAGCTACCGCGCCGAGGAGCGGTCCATCGTGATCCTGGCTGCTCGACTCCCGCGCCGCAACAAGGGCAAGGAGAAGGACAAGGACGCGGCCCCATGAGTGCCGGCGCGGAACGTAAGCGGATGGCCGACGCGGGCCACCCGGAGGAGGGCTGGGGCGAGGCCAGCCCGTGGTACCAGTGGGGGCCGTATCTGTCGGAGCGGGCGTGGGGCTCGGTCCGCGAGGACTACAGCGCCGATGGCGACGCCTGGAACTCGTTCCCGCACGACCACGCCCGGTCCCGTGCCTTCCGCTGGAACGAGGATGGGATGGCGGGCATCAGCGACGTGTTCGGCCGGCTCTGCCTCGGCCTCTCGCTGTGGAATGGCGTCGACCCGATCCTCAAGGAGCGGATGTTCGGGTTGACGAACCAGGAGGGCAACCATGGGGAGGACGCCAAGGACTACTGGTGGTACCTCGACGCGCTGCCGAGCGGGGCGTGGCTGCGCTGGCGCTATCACTACCCGCAGGCGCCCTTCCCGTACGAGGGCCTGATCGAGGAGAACGCGCGCCGCTCCAGGTTCGAGCCGGAGTACGAGCTGCTCGACACCGGCATCTTCGACGACGACCGATACTGGATCGTCGAGGCCCACTACGCGAAGTCCGACCCGACCGACATCCTGATGCGGATCGTGGTCCGCAACCAGGGGCCGGGCGAGGCGACACTCCACGTCCTGCCCACCCTCTGGTTCCGCAACGAATGGACGTGGAACCCCGACATCGCCAAGCCCACGATGCTGGCCACCGTCGACGCGGAACGGATCCTGGCCAAGCACGCGATCCTCGGCGACTACACGCTCGAAGTCGGGGCCGGGCCCGATGGCACGATGCCCGCCCTGTTGTTCTGCGAGAACGAGACGAACCAGGTGCGGATCCACGGTGAGCCGCCCACGACGCCCTATCCGAAGGATGGGATCAACGACCACGTCGTGAGCGGGGCCGCCACCGTCAACCCGGGTGCGACCGGGACCAAGGCCGCCGCCTGGTACGCGTTGACGGTGCCAGGCGGCGGTTCGGCCGAGGTCAGGGTCCGGCTCCACCTGACGGGCACGCCCGGTTCGTCGACCGGGAAGGCAGAGGCGACGACCGGCCCACGCCCGAAGCGCAGCGACCTCCTCGGGAAGCCGTTCGAGGCGCTGATGCGCGTGCGCGAGTCCGAGGCCGACGAGTTCTACGAGGACCTCCGCCGCGACGGTGGGACCGACGAGGAATCGCTGATCATGCGCCAGGCGTTCGCGGGGATGCTCTGGGGCAAGCAGTATTACGGCTACAACCTGGCCCGCTGGCTCGACGGCGATCCCGGCCAGCCCGGGCCGCCGTACCAGCGCCACACCGCACGCAACGCTGCGTGGCGACACTTCGATGCGGCCGACATCATGTCGATGCCCGACCCATGGGAGTACCCGTGGTTCGCGGCCTGGGATCTCGCCTTCCACGCGGTCACCCTCGCCCACATCGATCCCACTTTCGCCAAGTACCAGCTGCTGTTGCTCTGCCGGGAGTGGTTCCAGCACCCCAACGGGGCGCTGCCCGCCTACGAGTGGTCGTTCGACGACGTGAACCCGCCGGTCCATGCCGCGGCCGCCCTGCTGGTCTGGGACATCGACGGCCGCAGCGACATGACGTTCCTCAAGCGCATCTTCCACAAGCTGCTGATGAACTTCACGTGGTGGCTGAATCGCCAGGACAAGGAAGGCAACGACCTGTTCGGGGGCGGGTTCCTCGGCCTCGACAACATCGGTGCGTTCGACCGGTCCCACCTGCCGGCCGGCACGGAGCTCGAGCAGTCCGATGCGACGGCCTGGATGTTCCTGTATTGCATCTCGATGCTGCGGATGGCCACGGTCCTAGCCGAGACCGATCCGGCGTACGAGGACCTCATCACCAGCTTCCTCGAGCACGCCGTCCGGATCTCGGCGGCGATGAACCGAAGCGGGTTGTGGGATGAGGCCGACGGCTTCTTCTATGACGCGCTCAAGTTGGCCGACGGCTCGGCCGTCCCGATCAAGGTCCATTCGATGGTCGGGCTCATCCCTCTCCTCCCGACGGCCTCCGTGCCGGCGTGGTCGGTGGACCGGGGGCAGAAGCTCGGCAAGCGATTCGCGGCGTTCCTCGGGGCGATGAATGTCACCGAGGAACGCCTTCGGGAAGGTGGGTTCATCGGCGGCGATCCCGGGCACGAGAGCTTCATGGTCAGTGTCGTGCCACCGACGCGCTTCACGAGGCTGCTGAAGGAGATGCTCGCGGAGGATGCCTTCCT
>JANMBS010000183.1:0-4454 GCA_031360525.1 Thermomicrobiales bacterium | reverse complement strand
GGACGGTGCCGTGCTCGGCCTTCCAGCCGACGACCTTGCCGATGTCGAGGCCGTTGGGGTTGTGGATGCCGCCGGTCGAATCGGAGACGGCGACGACGGTGGCGCCCTCCTCGACGATGAGCCGCGCCGCGATGGAGCCGGCGTTGCCGAAGCCCTGGACCGAGACGCGCGAGGTGGTCAGGTCCACGCCGAGGTGTCGGGCGGCCTCGATGATGGTGTAGACGCAGCCACGGGCCGTGGCCTCATTGCGGCCCTCGGAGCCGCCCAGGCTGATCGGCTTGCCGGTGACGACGCCCGGCACCGTGTAGCCGGCGTGCATCGAGTAGGTGTCCATCATCCAGGCCATGATCTGGGCGTTGGTATTGACGTCCGGGGCCGGGATGTCCTTCTCAGGGCCGACCAGGACCTCGATCTCGGTGAAGAATCGGCGGGTCAGGCCTTCGAGCTCGCGCATGCTCAGCTTCTTGGGATCGACGATGACGCCGCCCTTGCCACCGCCGTACGGGATGCCGACGACCGCGCATTTCCAGGTCATCCACATGGCCAGGGCCTTGACCTCGTCGAGCGAGACGTCCTGGTGGTAGCGGATGCCGCCCTTGGCCGGACCGCGGCCCAGGTTGTGCTGGACGCGATAGCCGGTAAAGACCTGGACCGACCCGTCGTCCATGTGGACCGGGAAGTGGCAGGTGAACTCCCGACGGGGCTCGCGGAGAACCAGGCGGATGCCTTCATCGAGGCCCAGGCGCTCGGCGGCGAGGTCGAACTGCTGCTGCGCGACTTGCCACGCATTGATCCGCGCAGCAACGTGCTCGGTGGTCATGGAATGGATGTCCTCACGTGCCTGGCGGTCATCGACCGCCTCGATCTGGGCCGTCTCCCGGACGACCCCACGGGGCGTGCCATCGGCCGCCGGGAGGTCCGGAGCGACGGCGGCACGCGACTGATGTTCGGGCTGAGTATAGATGCGACCCGATGATTCGCGTCTCCCCGATGGTACCGGGTGGCAACACTATCGCAACCTTGTCGCAAGGTTACGTCCCGTGTCAGGCGCGATACAGGACAGCCGCGCCGACGCAGCCCGGCCCGAGATGCGGCCCGACCGACGGCCCGACCAGGTCGATCGTCACGGCCGCCGGATCCAGCCCCGGCGCCTGGGCGAGGACCTGATCGCGGAAGGCCTCGACATCGGGGCTGACAGTGTGGAGGATCGCCAGGCGCTCGATGGGACGCTCGACGATGAGCTGGATCAGCCGTTCGCGCGCCTTCGTGCGCGTGCGCACCTTGTCGATGGTCTCGACCGCACCGTCCTTGACCTTGATGATGGGCTTGACCGAGAGCAGCGTGCCGATGGCCGCCGACGCCCCGCTGATGCGGCCGCCCTTCTTGAGGTACTCGAGGGTGTCCAGGGCGACGTAGATCAGGATGTCGCCGACGCGTGCCTCGAGCCGCTCGGCGATCTCCGCGGCCGGCCGTCCCTCGGCCGCGAGCTCGACGGCCATCCGGGCAAGGATCCCCTCCGCCATCGATGCGCCGAGCGAATCGACGACGTGGATCTCGCGGTCGGGCAGCATGTCGCGCGCGATCTGGGCGCTCTTGATCGCCCCGGACAGGGTGCTCGCGACGTTGATCGAGACGATCGCCTCGGCGCCGGCCGCGAAGGCGGCCTCGTAGGCCTCCTTGAAGTCGCCGGGCGACGCGGCCGCGGTCTTGGGGAACGGCGCGTCGGGCGCGACCATCCGCTTCCAGAACTCCTCGGTGGACATCTCGACGCCCGCCTTGTAGGTCTCCGACCCGAATGTCACGAGGAGCGGCACGATCCCGATGCCCTCCGCGGCGGCTTGGGCAGGGTCCAGGTCGGACGCGGAATCGGTGAAGATCGCGACACGGCTCAAGACGGGATTCCTCCTCGTATCCGGGAACTGACGTTGCGGGCATGATACGGGCCGGGTCCAGCCCGGCGGCGGAAACCGTTACGCTTCCACGGATGGAACGATCGCTCCGGTTCGTGCTGCTCGGCACGTTCACGCTCCGATTCAGCACCGGCCTGACCGGCGCCATGCTCGGGCTCTACCTCGCCGACCTCCCGTCGCACGGCGGACCCGAGGTCGACGCCCGCGTCGTCGGGTTATATGCCGCCGTCTTCTACCTCAGCGAGTTGGTGCTGTCACCGATCTTCGGCATCCTGTCGGATCGCTATGGCCACCACCGGGTGATGCTCTACGGCCCGGTCTTTGGCGGGATCGCGGTCGTCCTGACCGGTTTGACCACGAGCTTGCCGATCCTGGGCGCGACGCGCCTGCTCGAGGGAGCCTCGACGGCGGCCAGCGTGCCGTCGATCCTCGGCTTCATCGCGCTCGCGACGGCCGGCAACGAGATCCTCCGGGGCAAGGCGTCGGCCCGTTTCGAGGGGGCGACTCTGGCCGGGCTCGGCTTCGGGTTCATCGTCGCCCCGAAGCTGTTCGAGACCATCGGGCCCACGGCGTTCTTCCTCAATGCGATCGTCTACGGCATCTCGTTCCTCATCTACTGGCGCGGCGTCAAGGACCCTGCCGGTGAGGTCGAGGCAGTCGCGTCGCCGCACGTGGGCATCAACCGGTACGTCGCGCTCATCCGCTCGTCGCACGTCCTGCTCCTGGCACCGACCTGGATCGCGGTCAACGCGAGCATCGGGCTGTGGTTCAGCCAGTCGCTCTTCCAGTTCTCGAAGGCGAACCCGGACTTCCCCGACCAGCGGCTGATGGCCGGCTTCGACGCCAACCAGATCACCATCGCCGCGATCCTGATCGCCGTCGTGTTCGGGGCGGGGCTGCTGTACTGGGGAAATCGCTTCAAGTCGATGCGGCGGACGACGATCATCGGCTACGGGCTGGTCGGTGGTGCGATCCTGGTCGGGGCCGGCCTTGCGGTGAACCACTCGGCGGGCCTGCCCGTCGTGATCCTGATCGCGGCTATCGTCGTCGCCGGCGCCGGCCTGTTCGTGCTGGCCGGGGCCACGCCCGCAGCGCTCGGCCTGCTGGCCGACATCTCCGAGCGTTTCCCGGCCGACCGGGGGGCGATCATGGGGCTCTACTCGGTCTTCCTCGCGATCGGCCAGATCGCCGGCAGCCTCATCGGCGGGTTCGCTGCCGAGTGGCGCGGAATCGACGGCATGTTGTTCGCCACGGCCGGGCTGCTGGCGATCGCGCTCATCCCGCTCTCGCGCCTGCGCGCCCAGGAACACGAGATCGACGCCGGGGCTCCCGCCGGTCAACCCGATAGGGCGACCGCCTGACAGTCCGGCGGACCTCGAACGGCCCGGTCCCTATGCGATACTCGCGCCCGTGACCTCGAACATCGGCCAGAGCTATCCGTACACCAGCGAGACCGAGGCGGAGCGCGCCGAGGCGATCGCGGGCTTCCTCGCGGCACACAAGGATCTGGCGGTCAAGGTCGCCGCGGAGACGTCGCCGCTCGATGAACGCGAGCGCTGGTGGGTCTGGACGTGCCCGACCCCAGGCTGTCCGGGGTTCCTCCACGGCGCCGGTTACGCGCGCGACCTCCACGCGGTCTACGTCGTGTGCGACGGGACGTGCGGCAAGACGTTCCTGCGCTGACCGACGCCGGGCCGCTGCGGGACAGCCGCCGCCGGCTGCTCGCCGACTCCGCGGGGATCGCCGTGTCGGCCCTCGGCTTCGGCTTCGTCTATGGGCTCTCTGCCCGAGAGGCGGGCTTCTCGCCGATCGAGGCGATGGCGATGAGCACGATCGTGTTTGCCGGCGCCGCACAATTCGCGGCCGTCGGCTACGTCGCGAGTGGCCTGGCGTGGCCCGGGATCATCCTGCTCACCGCGCTGCTCAACGCCCGCCACCTCCTCTATTCGGCGGCGCTCAGGCCGTGGCTGCGTGAGGTGCCACTGCCCCGTCGCGCGGTGATGGCCCATCTCCTGACCGATGAGGCGTTCGCCCTGTCGATCAGCCACTTCCGGCGGCTCGGCCGGGCCGATGAGCGCGGCTATTGGCTGGGCGCCATCCTCGCGACATTCATCCCGTGGAACCTGGCGACATTCGCGGGCGTGCTCCTCGGTGCCCAGATCCCGGACCCGGCACGACTGGGCATCGACGTCATCTTCCCGGCCGCGATGATCGGGCTCGCCGTCGGGCTCATCAGCGGCCGGCGCGAGCTCGTCGCCGCGATCGTGGGCGCCAGCGTTGCGGTCGGGGTCGCGCTCGTCAGCAGCCCGTCGATCGGGATCGTGACGGGCGGGATCCTCGGTCCGCTGCTCGCTCTCCTCATCCCGGCGCGGCTTGCGGCCGAGACCGCCCCACTGGGCTCGCTGGAGTCGGCGGACCGCTATCTCATGCCCGATGCGCACGTCCACACGGACGAAGCGGGCGGGCCCGTCACTGACGAGAGGTCGCCATCGTGAGCGCCAACCTGATCGTGCTCGCGATCCTTATGTTCGCAGTGACCTATCC
>JANMBS010000156.1:0-5292 GCA_031360525.1 Thermomicrobiales bacterium | reverse complement strand
CGCTGACGGCCGGAGTGGCCGACCAGACCGTCAATCGCCCGGTGCGGGTCTCAACGAACGAACCCGGCCACGGCTGGTAGGCACGGATGTGCCGATCGAGCTCTTCGGCGGACAGGGAGAGGTCCATCCGCCCGTCCTCGCGGTGCAACGGCCTGGTCAGCGTCGCGCCGACGGTCGGCTGGGAATGCTCACGGATCTCGCCCCGGAGCCACCCGTCGAGCGATGATGTCAGCAGGTCCGCGCCCATCGTCGCGAGCCGTGCCTCGAGCTCCGGGGCGGTCTCGTCGGGAGCGACCGGCGTCCCGGCCTGGGCCACGATCGGGCCCGTGTCGAGACCCTCGTCCATCCGCATCAGAGTGACGCCGGTCGCGCGGTCGCCGGCCAGGATCGCCGCCGGGACGGGTGTGGCGCCGCGGTGGCGCGGGAGCATCGACGGGTGGAGGTTGAGCGCCCCTCTGCCGCTCCCGAGGAGGTCCGTCGGGACGATCTGACCGTAGTCGGCGAGGACGATGAGGCCCGGCTCGAGTGCCACGATCTCGGCGATCGCGCCCGAGTCACGCAACCGCGCAGGGGTCAGGACGCGGCCGACTCCGAGCTCGGACGCCACCTGAGCGACTGGGGTCGCGACAGATGCCAGCTTCCGACCGGCGGGTCGTGGTGGTGCGGTCACGATGCCCACGAGCTCGACCGACGGCTCCCGTGCAAGTGCACGCAGGGCCGGGACGGCGAACGCGCCGCTCCCGATGAACACGGTGCGGACCGGACGCGGCTTTGCCCGCGTCCTCGTCACGCCAGGGCGCCCGTCGCCTCGCGGACCTCCGCGTCGTCCTCGTCGCCGCCGTGTACGGGCAGCAACTCGTCCATCGACTCGAGGTAGTCGATGTAGAGCTTGCCGTCCAGGTGGTCGAGCTCATGCTGGAGCGCCCGACCCAGCAGCCCGGATCCGGCGACCTTGATCTTCTGGCCGTGCCGGTTCTGGGCGACGACCCAGACGCGCTCGTGGCGGGTCACGTAGGCGACGTAGCCTGGGATCGACAGGCAGCCCTCAAGGTCCCGGTCGTCGCCGGTCGCCCGGACGATCTGCGGATTGACCAGTTCGTGGAGCTGGTCCTCGACCTCGATGACGCATGCCTGCAGCGCTACGCCGAGCTGCGGCGCGGCGAGCCCGACGCCCGGCGCGTCGCGCATCGTGTGGGCGAGGTCATCGAGCAGCTCGTGCAGGTATCTTCCGAAGCTGTCGACGGGCTTTCCCTTGAGGCGCAGGCGCGGATCGCCCAGGAGGACGATGGGTCGGACACTCATGGACGGAGTATAGGAGCGGCCCGATCAGGCCGGGTTGGCGTGGTCGGACGTATCGGTGCCGGCGTCGGGGGTCGGCGGCGGCGTGGCCGGAGAGGAATCTGTGCCGCTCCCGGACGCGTCGGCGTCGGTCGTGGCGAGCGACGCGCGCAGCTCCGAGGCCCACGTGCGGGACTTCTCGGCGAGCTTGCCGCTTGCATCGGAGGTCGCTTCGCCGGCACGCTTGGCGAAAGGGGCGGCCTTGTCGGCGGCGGTGGCCGCCAGTTCGGCGGCACGTGCCGAGAACTCGCGGACGGTCGGGCTGGCGCGCTCGGCCAGGTCGTCAACGGCCTCGCGCAGGGACTCGAGGATCGCCGTCGCGCTGCCGCCGGCAGATGCCGACCCGCTGGAGCTCGAGCTCGATCCACTCGAGCGGGTGGAGCCGGACCCAGCGTGTTCGGCGTGGGCGTCGGCGCCCCCGGCGGCCTGGTCGCCGGTCCAGGTGAAGGTCTCGTCAGGGATCGGTGCGTCGTGCGGGTTCGGGGTCAGCGGCTCGGTCATCGTCGTGTGCTCCTCGGCGCGGGGTGGCGGGGGTGACGCTCATCGTCGCACGAACCGCGCGAGGAGGCATTAGGCGATGGTCCGGTCAGAGCAGGGATTCCGGATCCACGTCGACCGACCAGGGTGCATCGACCCCGCCGTCGAGGAGCGCGACGGGGTCCGAGCCGCGCACGACGATGTTCCAGCGCCAGCGATCGGCCCTCCGGGCGATGTACGCCGGGGCGGGTCCGACGACGGTCACCGCGGCTCCCCGTTCCGTGGCTCGCTGGCGAAGACGCGCGGCCATCGCGTTGGCCTCGCTCTCGGCCGCAACGGGATCGGCCAGGCCCACCGTCAGCTTGACGAGGCGTCCGAACGGCGGCGACCCGAACCGCTCGCGCAGTGCCAGCTCGGCGTCGTAGAAAGCGGTCCGGTCGCCGGTCGCGGCAGCCACGATCGCGGGGTGGTCGGGCTGGTAGGTCTGGACGATCGCATGCCCGGGTCGTTCACCACGGCCCGCTCGCCCGATCGCCTGGACCAGGAGCTGGTATGTCCGCTCGGCGGCCCGCTCGTCGGGCAGGTTCAGGGCGACGTCCGACGAGACGATCCCGACCAGCGTCACCGACGGGATATCCAGGCCCTTGGTCACGAGGCTGGTCCCGACCAGGACGTCGAGGCGGCCCTCGGCGAAGGCATCGATGACGCGCTCCGCGGCGCCGCGGTGCTCGACGACGTCGCGGTCCAGCCGCCCGACGCGCAGCCCTGGGAATGTGTCACGGACCTCGCGCTCGACGCGTTCCGTGCCGCCTCCCAGGTAGCGGATGCGCGGCGAGCCGCACGATGGGCAGCGCGAGGCGAGCGGCGTCGCCCGGCCGCAGTGATGGCAGCGCAGCGTCGTCCCGGCCTGGTGGTAAACGAGCGGGCGCTCGCAGTCCGGACATGCCTGGACGTACCCGCAGTCCCGGCACAACACGACCGAGGCCGTGCCCCGCCTGTTGAGGACAAGTATCGCCTGCTCGCCGACGGCGGCGAGTCCGCCGAGGGCATCTGCCAGCGAGCGTGACAGGAGCCCACGCTGGCCGGCCGCGAGTTCCGCACGGAGGTCGACGACCTCGACCGTCGGAGCTGCTCCGACCGGCCGCGCCGGCAGCACGACCCGGTCGTAGTCCCCGGTCCTGGCGCGACCGACGCTCTCCACCGCTGGCGTCGCCGACCCGAGCACGATCGCGGCACCGGCCAGACCGGCGAGGCGGATCGCGACATCGCGGGCCTGAAGGCGTGGAGTCCGGTCGCTCTTGTAGGCCGCGTCGTGTTCCTCGTCGACGATGATCACCCCGACCTCGGCCAGCGGCGCGACGACAGCGAGGCGCGTCCCGACCACGATATCGACGTCGCCGGCTCGGATCCGGCGCCACTCGTCAGAACGCTCCCCGTCCCCCAGCCCGGAATGGACGAGTGCGACCCGCGCATCGAGGTCGGCCCGCAGTCTGTCGACGAGCGGAAGGGCGAGGGCGATCTCGGGCACCAGCACCAGCGCCGGCCGTCCGGCCTCGAGCGACGCGGCGATCGCCTCGACGTAGATCGCGGTCTTGCCCCCGCCGGTCACCCCGTCGAGCAGGAGCGGGCGCGGGTCACGCGCGGCGATCGAGGCGACGATCCGGTCGACCGCTTCGGCCTGGGCTGGGAGGAGGTCGCTCGCGGCGGGTCGGCCACCGCGACGGCCGGCCGGTCGTTTCGCCAGGGGCCGGCGCAGGCGCTCGCGGACCTCGGCCTCGGCCAGGCCGCGCCGGACGAGGCCGGCGGCAGCCGTCGGCCCATGCCGGGCGGCCAGCTCGGCCGCAGGCAGTTCACCGGTCGGGGCCGTTGCGAGCTCGGCAAGCAGATCGAGTTGGCGCGGTCCGAGCGGCCGGCCCAGCGTCGGCTCCCCCGCCGCCAGCGCCGCCGCGGCCGCCCGTCCCCGATCCAGGAGCCGGATCCAGCGCTCGTAGCGTGGCCCGGCGCCGGCACCGAGCAGCGTCCAGCCGAGACTCACCCGGCCCTCGACCTCGAACGCCCGAAGCCGGCGCAGCAGACCGGCCCGCCCGTCGGGACCGGCCAGGTCGCGGACGGGCCGCGGGCCACGCGCGAGCTGGTCGAGGAGATCCGCCGCGGCCCGGGCGGCCGCATCCGCCTGCGCGGTACCGGCCTCACGCGTTGCGCTCGAGCCATCCGGGGTCAACTCGGCCACCAATTCGAGTCGTTCGAGCAGCCCCGGTGGCAGCATCGCGCGCAGGGCCAGGGCCGGCGGCGCCAGGTAGTGGGCCGCGATCCAGGATGCCAGCCCCAGGGTCAGGCGCGGCAGGAGCGGCCCGTCGGCGCGGACCCGGTCGACGATCGGCTTGGCGCCAGTCCTGGGCACGTCCCTGGCCTCGGCGACGATGATCCCGAGCGCTTGCCGCCGCCCGAACTCGACCAGCACCGCCTCACCGAGCTCCAGGTCCGCGAGGGTATCTGGCACCAGGTAGGTGTACGTGCGATCGCCACCGCGGCCCGCCGCGTCGACCGCGACCTCGACCGCGCGCGACGCCCCGGCCGCCTCCCCGACGCCGGACAGTGACGCCACCTCCGGCGCGGCGTCGGGCGACACGGTCAAGGCGACCGGGAGTAGACCTCGACCCGGCGGTCGGGGTGCCTGTCGTGCTCGTCGGCGATGATCCGGTCGATCCGCTCTGCCGTCCGCTCCACCTGGCCGGTCTCGTTGGTGACGACGTAGTCGTAGTCTTCCTGGCGGGCCAGCTCGATGGCCGCGTTGCGCTGACGCAGTTCGAGCTCATCGGCGGTCTCGGTGGCCCGGCTGCGCAACCTCTGGAAGAGGTCCTCGAGCGAGGGCGGGATGAGGAAGACCAGCAACGCGCCGGGCACCTTCTCCTTGACCACCTGGGCGCCCTGGACGTCGATCTTCAGGATCACATCGCGGCCGTCCGCCAGTGCCTCGCGGACCTGCCGGCGGGGCGTCCCGTACCAGTTGCCGTGGACCTCGTTGGCCTCGAGGAACTCGCCTGCCGCCCGCTGCGCGGCGAAGGACTCCGGCTCGACGAACAGGTAGTCGACCCCGTCGACTTCGCCGGGACGCCTCGCTCGCGTCGTGCAGGTCACGACGTAGTGGTACTCCGGGTCGTGTGGCCGCAGCTTGAGCGCATCGATGATCGTGTCCTTGCCGACCCCGCTCGGCCCCGAGATGATCACCAGCATCGCCCCGTTCGGCGCGTCCATCGCGCCGGCCGGATCCGGGACGCCTCTCACCGGACGACCTCGCGCAACCCGTCCAGCACCGATTCGAGTCCAGGGGGGAGCGGCGCGGTCGCCCGGATGAGATGACCGCCGGACGGCGAGGTCAGCTCGAGCCGCCAGGCGTGGAGGAAGAGCCGGTCGAGGCCGGCCGGCCCGCGGCGTGACGTCCCCGTGCCGTAGACCGGGTCCCCGGCCACCGGATGC
>JANMBS010000507.1:0-6165 GCA_031360525.1 Thermomicrobiales bacterium | reverse complement strand
CGCTTGCTCGCACTCGTGGGCAAGGAGCTCGTCGAGGTCCTGCGACGGCCCGGCGCGCTCATCAGCCTCGTCCTTGGACCGTTCCTGATCATGGCGATCTTCGGGCTCGGCTACAGCGGGGAGCGCCGCCCGCTGGAAACGGTCGTGGTCATCCCATCGACCTCCGGCCTGCCCTCGGACGCCCAGTCCTACCAGGACCTCGCCGGCGGCGGATTGCACATCCAGGCTGTCACCACCGATGTCGCGACGGCCGAGGCCGGATTGGCCGACGGCAGCGTCGACGTGGTCGTCGTTGCCCCGCCCGACGCCGAAGAACAGTTCCGGGCCGGCAAGCAGTCGATCATCGGAGTGCTCGTCAACACCGTCGATCCGATCCGCGCGAACTATGCCGGGTTCCTCGCCGCCAACCTGGCCAATGCCGTCAACGAGACGATCATCCGCCGGGCGGTCGAGGAGACCGAGGGCTACATCGCCGCCTCCGATCCCAACGCCGCGGTGATCCCGCCCGAGGTCGTCGCCCAGCCCACGCGGGCCGAGCTCGAGAACACCGCACCCTCGGAACCGCAGGTCCTGGCCTACTTCGGACCCGCCGTCCTGGCCCTCATCCTCCAGCACCTGGCTGTGACACTGGTCGCCCTCGCCCTGGTGCGGGAGCGGACGAGCGGCGTCATCGAACTCTTCCGCGTGGCGCCAGTCAACGCGTGGGAGGTCATCGCCGGCAAGGTCCTGTCCTACCTGCTCATCGGCGGCTTCATCGCCGCCGCGACGGTCGCCCTCCTCGTCGGGGTCTTCCACATCCCGATGCTCGGTGATCCGGTCGCCCTGGCTGGCACGATCGCCCTGGTGCTCCTCGCCTCGCTTGGGATCGGTCTGCTCATCGCGGTCATCTCCGACTCGGAACGTCAGGCAGTCCAGCTGTCCTTGCTCCTTCTGCTCGCGTCGGTCTTCTTCAGCGGGTTCGTGATCGCCATCTCCGAGTTCACGGAGCCGGTTCGGGCGCTCGCATTCCTGCTCCCCGTCACCCACGGGATCCGCCTGATGCAGGACATCATGCTCCGCGGCGGCACCACGCAGAACTGGGAGTTCGCCGCCCTGCTGGCGATCGCCGTGGTGACCCTTGCGGTCAGCTGGTTCGGCCTGCGGCGTGGCATGATCCGTGCGTGACGGGACGCGTGAGATCGGCGCTCGCCGACGGCCCGATGCCCTGATCCGCAGTGCGCCGGGTGTGTCCGCGGCCGACGTGCGGCCGGTGGCCGATCACCCTGGACATCCCCAGCGGCCGGCCCATGCCAAGCCGGATACCAGCGAGCGGATCTTCCTCATCGAGTTCGTGTGGTCGGGCCTGACCGGCACGCAGCCCGTGATCCTCGTCTCGCGGGAGTGGCTGCATTAGGCCACTCGGGACTCGGATGCGATCAGCTCAGGACGTGCGCCCTGATGCCGTCAGATCGAACATGACCGGCTTGAGCGGCCGCGGCTCGCCGGCAGCCTCCTCGCCCTGCTCGCCATTCGCGGCCGGATCCGAGGCTGCCCCGGAGCCGCCGGCCGAGTCGATCATCGTTCGATAGATCTCCTCGTAGCCGTCGGTCATCCGCCCGGCCGAAAACCGGTCCAGGACCGACGATCGGATCTCGCCCCGGTCCAGCGTCTCGACACGGGCGACCTGGTAGGCGAGCTGATCGGCGTCGTCACCGAAGAAGCCGTCGACGCCGTCGCGGATGATCTCCGGCAATGCCCCGACGCGGCGGGCGATGACTGGCGTCCCGCAGGCGAGCGCCTCGATGGCGACGAGACCGAACGGCTCCGGCCACGAACCGGGCATGAGCGCCGCATACGACTCCGCGAAGAGGAGGTCGCGCTCGGCCTGCTCGAGCTCGCCGAGGAACTCGATCGACGGACCGGCCGCCTCGAGCGCCGGCATGAAGACGTTGTCGAAGTAGTCCTTCTCCGCTGCCATCGGCCCCGACTTGGCGGCGATCTTCAACGGTCGGCCGCTCGCGATCGCGATGTCGATCGCCTCGACGATCCCCTTCTCCGGGGCCACCCGGCCGACGAAGCAGAGCGCGTCACCGCGGCGACGGTCGAATGGCGAATCATCGAGGGTCAGGCCGTTGTGGACGACGCCAGCCCAATCGACCTCGGGATGCGTCGCTGCCTGGTTGGCGCTGATCGCGACGAGGCCCGGCGTCGGGCGCGCGAATGTGGCCGCAGTCCAGCCCAGGTCGAGGCGGCCGTGGAACGTCGAGACGACAGGGATCGGCGAGACGCGGGCGAGCAGGAAGCTGGCCCACTCGAGATGGCTGTGGATGATGTCGAACTCGCCCGCCCGGTCGAGGACCTCCTGGATGGTCAGGTAGAACCACGGGGACGGATCGCCGTTGTAGCCGGCCGGTCGGAGGGCCTCGTCGACCGTCGGGATCAGGCGTCCCGGCACCTCGGAGTCCGCACTGGCGAATGTCGTGACCTCGTGACCGCGCCGGTCCAGCTCCTTGACGAGCTCGAAGACGATGCGCTCGGTCCCGCCATACGCACGCGGCGGGACGCGCTCCATCGGGGGCGCTACCTGGGCGATGCGAAGCGGCCCGGCCATGGCCTTCCTCCTGGAACGTGCGAACCGTGGGTCCGCCGAAGCGAGCCCACGGCTCTCAAGTTCGCGATGCGCCGGCCGAGCCGGCACGAGTGACTAGCGGTTGTAGGTCGTGGTGTCCCTCTCCTTGACCTCTTCCTCGGTCTGGTCGCCGGCACCGGCGCCACCCGCGGCACCGACCGCGGCGCCAACGACGGCACCCGGAGGTCCGGCGATCGCTCCACCGACGAGGGCCCCGGCAGCACCGCCACCGAGCGCGCCGGCACCGGAGCCGGCCTCGTCATCACCTTCGGTCGACTCGCCTGCGACCGCCCCGGCCACCCCACCGATGGCGCCACCGACGACGGCCCCGACCGGGCCACCGACGACCATGCCCACAGCAGCGCCGCCGAGAACGCCGGCACCAGCGCCGAGGGCCTCATTGCCTGATTCGTCGTTTTCGTGCGCGGGGTCCGATCCGTCGACCGGTGTGTAGCCGGGCCCGGACGGATCGACCGCGTTGTCGTTCGGGTATGCGGGATCGTTCTTGTACGTGGGGTCGTTGCGATCCACTGGGGCCTCCTGATCACTGGGTGGCCGGCGTCAACGCCGGGCCGGTGACGTCGAGTGACGTCGATGGACGCAACGTACGAAGGGAGCACCCACGGCCGTGCCATAGCGAGCCGTCGCGACGTATCAGACGCATGACGAGCGCGCTGCCCACACCGGTCCTCAGAGGGCCAACGGGTTCGTCTTCTCGGGGTCGATCCCGAGCTCGCGGATGGCCTTGGCGCCGCGGGCCGCGGGTAGCGCCCCACAGCGGACGAGGCCGACGATGGTTGCCGCCGCGATATGCGGCGGGTCGATCTCGAACAGTCGTCGCAGGTCCTCGCGCGTGTCGCTCCGGCCGAAGCCGTCCGTGCCGAGCGACGTGTAGTGCGGCGGCAGCCAGCGCGAGACCATGTCGGGGAGTGCCTTCATCCAGTCAGTGGCTGCGATGATCGGGCCGCCCTCGTGCGGCAGGATCTTGCTGACGTGCGGAACGTGCAGCGTCTTTGCATCGGGGTGGAGGCGGTTCCAGCGCTCGGCCTCGAGCGCGTCACGGCGCAGCAATGGGAACGACGGGGCGCTGTAGACCTCGGCGCCGACGCCGAACTTCTCGGCCAGCAGGTCGCGCGCGGCGAGGACCTGCTGGAGGATCGACCCCGAGCCGACCAGCCTGGCCGGATGCGCATCGCCCCCGACATCGGGCGCCGCCGCGAACCGGTAGACGCCGCGCAGGATGTCCTCGTCGGTCAGGCCCTCGGGACGGACCGGCTGCGGGTAGTTCTCGTTGTAGATCGTGACGTAGTAGAAGACGTCCTCGGGCTTCGGACCGTGCATCCGCTCGATGCCGTCGCGGACGACCGCGGCCAGCTCGTAGGCGAAGGCCGGGTCGTAAGAGCGCACGTTGGGGACCGTCGATGACAGGATCTGGCTATGGCCGTCGTCGTGCTGGAGACCTTCGCCGGTCAGCGTCGTCCGGCCGGCCGTGGCGCCCATCAGGAAGCCCCGCCCGCGCGCGTCGGCGAAGGCCCACATCTGGTCGCCGGTCCGCTGGAACCCGAACATCGAATAGAAGATGTAGAACGGGATGGTCGCCAGACCGTGGGTCGCGTACGACGTCCCCGCCGCCTGGAGGCTGGCCATGGAGCCGGCCTCGGTGATGCCCTCTTCGAGGACCTGGCCGTCGGTCGCTTCGCGGTACGAAAGGACGAGGTCCGAATCGACCGGGGAGTAGCGCTGGCCGAGGGCGGAGTAGATCCCGACCTCCTTGAACAGCGGGTCCATCCCGAAGGTCCGTGCCTCGTCCGGGATGATCGGCACGATCCGCGGGCCGAGCTCGGGGTCGCGGATGAGGTTGCGCAGGATCCGGGAGAAGACCATCGTGGTCGAGACCGGGGTGGTGCTACCGGCGGCGAACTCGGCGTCGACCGCCGGCGCCGGAGCCGGTAGCGGTTCGGCGCGCACGGTCCGGCGCGGCACCGGTCCGCCGAGCACTCGCCGTCGCTCGGTGAGGTAGCGGACCTCCTCGGATTCGGAGCCCGGGTGGTAGTACGGGGCTTCCTTCAGGGTGTCGTCCGGGATCGGCAGCTCGAGGCGGTCGCGGAAGATGCGAAGCTCGGCCTCGTTCAGCTTCTTCGCCTGGTGGGTGATGTTGCGAGCCTCGACGCCCGGGCCGAGCGTCCAGCCCTTGACCGTGTGGGCCAGGATCACCGTCGGCGCCCCGGTATGCTCGGTCGCGGCCTTGTAGGCGGCGTATACCTTGCGGTAGTCGTGGCCGCCGCGGCGGAGCTTGGTCAGGTCGTCATCGGTCAGGTGCTCGACCAGCTTCTTGAGCCGCGGGTCGGGCCCGAAGAAGTGCTCGCGGATGTACGCCCCACCGGCGACCGAGAACTTCTGGAACTCACCGTCGAGCGTCTCGTTCATCTTCTGGACGAGCAGCCCGTCGACGTCGCGTGCCAGGAGCTCGTCCCATTCGCGGCCCCAGATGACCTTGATCACGTTCCAACCGGCGCCCCGGAAGGCGGACTCGAGCTCCTGGATGATCTTGCCATTGCCGCGCACCGGGCCGTCGAGCCGCTGCAGGTTGCAGTTGACGACGAAGGTCAGGTTGTCGAGGCCTTCGCGTGAGGCGATGTGGAGCGCACCGAGCGACTCGGGTTCGTCGGTCTCACCGTCTCCCAGGAAGGCCCAGACGCGCGAATTCGATGTATCCAGCAGGCCGCGGTTGTGGAGATAGCGGTTGTAGCGGGCCTGGTAGATGGCACTGATCGGCCCGAGGCCCATCGAAACGGTCGGGAACTCCCAGAAGGTGGGCATCAGGCGGGGATGCGGGTAGGAGCTCAGCCCGTTGCCACCGGTCTCGCGCCGGAAGTGATCGAGCTGCTCGACGCTCAGGCGACCCTCGAGGAACGCGCGCGCGTAGATGCCCGGCGCGGCGTGACCCTGGTAGAAGATCTGATCGCCGCTGCCGCCGTCGTCCTTGCCCCGGAAGAAGTGGTTGAAGCCGACTTCGTAGAGGGTCGCCGCCGAGGCGTACGTGGCGAGGTGACCGCCGATCCCCGAGAACTGGTTGTTGGCGCGCAGGACCATCGCCACCGCGTTCCAGCGGATGAGCCGGCGGATGCGGCGCTCCATCGCCTCGTCGCCGGGGAATGCCGGTTCCTGTTCGGGGCTGATGGTGTTGATGTAACGGGTCTGGGTGAGCGGCGGCAGGCCGACCTGCAGCTCGCGGGCACGCGCCAGCATCCGGTTCATCAGCGTCTGTGCGCGGCTGCGGCCGTGCGACGAGACGACGGCGTCGAGCGAATCGAGCCACTCCTGCGTCTCGGTAGGGTCGATGTCGGGTAGCTGTCGGGCGAAACCGTCAAAGATCACGCCCGTCATGCTTCCACGTTTGGGTCCGGTTCGGGTCGCTCGACCGTGCGCGCGAATCCGGTGCTCGACGCGCGTGAAGTCGACCTACGACGACGGGTTGAAACGATTCTCGGTGGGTTTCGCGCGCGTTGCTCCACGAGTTCGCGCGCAGGCCTGGACACGGCGGGCGCAAGCGCTCA
>JANMBS010000127.1:0-5766 GCA_031360525.1 Thermomicrobiales bacterium | reverse complement strand
TTCTCGCCGTGGGAGCGACCTTCGCGGTCATCGACCGGCTCGGCGTCCGGCCATTCGGCTTCTCCGCGGCGGTCATCCTGCTGACCGCGGTCCACTTCCATTTCGCGGGTTTCGTCCTGCCGCTTGCCGGGGCGCTCGCCTACGTGCGGCGACCGATCGGTTGGCTGGAGGTCGCTCTCGGGGCGGTCGTCATCGGCATCCCGGTCACGGCCCTCGGTTTCCTTGGGCTCCCGCTCGCGAATTTGGTCGGAGCCGTGCTGACGGCGAGCGGCGGGTTCGGGATCGGGCTGGCAACGCTGCTCGTCGCGCGAACGCTGGCTCGGCCCGCTGCGATCGCGCTGGCCGTCGTCGCCGGCGCCAGCCTGCTGGTCTCCATGCCGATGGCAGTCATCTACGCGACCGGGACCCTGGTCGGATCGTCGTGGCTCGACCTCGAGGTGATGGCCCGGGTCCACGGCAGCCTGAACGTGCTCGGTTTCGCACTCCCGGCGATGTTGGCGTGGACGCTCGAGAGGCGCGCCCGGGATGTCGTTTCCCGCGATCGTCGACCTGCCCGCGATCCACGCCGTCTCGGACTGGGAGCCGCCGCGATCATCGCTGGATACGCGCTGGTCGTCGCCGCCGTCTCGGCGCAGGCGACTGCGAGCGATTTCGGGCCGCCCGAGCTCGTGCCCCGTCCGATCCTCCTTGCGGCCCTGCTCCTCGTGCCCGCGGCCGTGGCGGCGATCGGCGCGATCCGACGCTCACGTCCGCTGCTGATCGGGGCTGGCGCCCTCTGTCTGGGCCAATCGTTCATCGCGTTCAGTGGGGTGACGATCCCCTTCGTCGTGCCCGCGTTCCTGCTGCTCGGACTCGGCGCCCAGGGCGGCTTTGAAAGGGCGTCCCGGCGGGCGCTGGTCGGAGGCATCCTCGTCGTGATCCTCGGGTTCGCCATGTGGGTCGCCCCATTCGCCCTGACCGAAACGACCTGCTGGGTCGCGCGGTCAGGCGCCGACGGGACGGTCATCTACACGTCGATCCCGGTGCCCGCCGGCGCAGACATCGGCGCGGGAAGCGGCCAGGTCGAGCTTGGGGTGGAACCGACCGAAGTCGGGAGCGGTTGCGATGGGGGCGCGCTGACCGTCCAGGGCACGGCGCTAGCCGCCATCTTCGGGATCGGCGCAGTCACGGTGGCTGCGCTTCCTTCCATGCCGCCGCCGAAGACCAGGGCGCGACGCGAGGAGTTCGCCTGATGACGAAGTTCCGGCTCGAGACCAGGATCGAGGCACCGATCGAACGCGTCTTCGATCTGGCGCGCGACATCGGCCTGCACGAGCGATCGATGGCGGCGACCCGTGAACGTGCGATCGCCGGCCGGACGAGCGGGCCGATCGAGCAGGGCGAGACGGTGACCTGGAGGGCCCGCCATTTCGGCCTGTGGTGGACGATGACCAGCCGGATCACCGAGGTCCACGCCCCGACGACGTTCGCCGACCAGCAGGAGGAAGGCCCGTTCGCCTGGTTCCGCCACCGGCACACATTCCGTGCCGTGTCCGGCGGCACGGTCATGACCGACGACTGGGAGCACGCATCACCATGCGGGCCGATCGGTCGACTGGTGGACCGGCTCGTCCTGGGCCGATACATGCGTCGACTCCTGGAGGTCCGCAACGACGCCCTGAAGCGTGAGGCGGAGGCACACGACCGAACATCAGTCGTCGCGGCGATCGAGCTCCTCGCGAAGGGCGCCGAGGATCTCGAGTTCGATCCGGTCCTTGGGCCGGCCGGCGGCGCGTTTCATGTCGATCAGGTCGGCGAGGGACGCCACTCGTACTTCCAAGCCGAAGATCTCCGCAGCTATCGATCGGCTCTGAAGCGTCGTGAAGTCGAGTCCGGGGTCCGGATGAGCCAGAAGGTCGAGGTCGCCGAACCGGGTCGAAAGCGTGAAGACGTCGCCGAGTCGGAGGGCCCGCTGGTCGATCGGAGCCTGCGTCCCTTCCGCGAGACCTCGACGGATCGCCGCGAGGGAGGCCAGCGCCTCGCTCAATCGATGCAAGTTGTCGTCATCGAGGTCGAAGCACACATCGACATCGCCGGTCAGTGACGGCGAACCGTGGACCTGCGACGCGAGTCCGCCGATGAGCACGAACCGAACCTGCGCGTCGAGCAGCGTCTTGAGGATCTGGTCTGCGCGGAGGAGCGAATGGTCGGTCATTCGGCGACCCGTCGGATCGAGCGACGAAGCTCGACGTAGTGCTGATCGTTGGCCATCGCAACCGCAAGTCGCTCTGACGTTGAAAGGTCGAGGAGGGCGTTGATCTGCGATCGATCGACGCCGATGCCCAGGCGCGGCATCGTTTCGAGACCGTAGCCGCACGCTTCGAGCAGCCGATCGAGGGTCTTGACCCGCGGATCGGCGCGCCCGCTTTCGATCCGCGATATGGTCTCCTGCGGAATGTCGGCTTTTGCCGCGAGCTGTCGCTGGGTCAGCCCTGCGAGGCCGCGTGCCTCGCGGACCATCCGTCCGGCCATCGACATCGCTTCGCTCCTTCTGATGATGTAAACATCATCAACGTACCTGGCAAGGCCGTCAAGGATCGGGCGTCCGTGTGAGGCGGGACCTATCATCGAGCCATGCCTGTCCTGCGCAGCCGGCTCGATCCCGCCGCCGCCGAGACGCGCGCCAACCACGATGCCCTGGCGGCGCTCGTCGCCGATCTTCGTGCACGCCAGGCGGCGGTCGCCGGTCGGGGCGCGGGCGGTGACGAACGCTCGATCGCCCGCCATCGCGAACGTGGCAAGCTCCCCGTCCGCGAACGCATCGAACGCCTGCTCGACCCAGGATCGGCGTTTCTGGAGCTGAGCCCGCTTGCCGCCACCGGGCTGTACGACGACGACGCGCCGGGGGCCGGGATCGTCACTGGCATCGGTCGCGTGGAGGGGACCACGTGCGTCGTGGTCGCGAACGACGCCACGGTCAAGGGAGGCACCTACTACCCGATCACCGTGAAGAAGCACCTCCGCGCCCAGGAGATCGCCCTTGAGAATCGGCTGCCGTGCATCTACCTCGTCGATTCGGGCGGGGCCTTCCTGCCACTCCAGGCCGAGGTCTTCCCGGACCGCGATCATTTCGGTCGGATCTTCTACAACCAGGCCCGGATGTCCGCCGCTGGGATCCCTCAGGTGGCGCTGGTCATGGGTTCGTGCACGGCCGGCGGCGCGTACGTGCCGGCGATGAGCGACGAGACGGTCATCGTGCGCGGCACCGGGACGATCTTCCTCGGTGGCCCGCCCCTCGTGAAGGCCGCGACCGGCGAGGACGTGACGCCCGAGGAACTGGGCGGCTCCGAGGTCCACACCCGCCGTTCGGGCGTCGCCGACCACGAGGCGCTCGATGACGAGCACGCGCTCGCGCTCGGGCGCTCGATCGTCTCGAACCTGAACCGAAAGGCGCCCGAACCGCCGTGGGACCGACGCGAGCCCTGCGAACCCGCGGTGGCGGCTGTCGGCGACGATGCCGCTGCGTCTTTGTACGCCGCGGTCTCGCTCGACCCGCGTCGGCCGATCCCGGTCCGCGAGTTGATCGCGCGGTTGGTCGACGGCTCGCGTTTCCACGAGTTCAAGCCGCTCTATGGGGAGACGCTCGTCACCGGGTTCGCCCACGTCGCCGGCTACCCGGTCGCGATCCTGGCCAACGACGGGATCCTGTTCAGCCAGTCGGCGCTCAAGGGTGCTCACTTCATCGAGCTCGCCTGCCAGCGCCGCATCCCGCTGGTCTTCCTCCAGAACATCACCGGTTTCATGGTCGGCCGCGAATACGAGGAGGCCGGGATCGCCAAGGACGGGGCGAAGCTGGTGACGGCCGTCGCATCCGCCGAGGTGCCGAAGTTCACGGTGCTCATCGGGGGCTCGTTCGGGGCGGGCAACTACGCGATGTCCGGGCGCGCCTACCAGCCGCGCTTCCTGTGGTCGTGGCCCAATGCGCGCATCTCCGTGATGGGCGGTTCGCAGGCGGCACGCGTCCTCTCGACGGTCGGCGGCGACTTCGCCACGGACGGCGAGCGCGATGCCTTCGAGGCGCCGATCCTGGAGACCTACGAGCGCGAGGGGTCGCCCTATTTTGCGACAGCCAGGCTGTGGGACGACGGGGTCATCGACCCGCTCGATACGCGGCGGATCCTGACAATGGGCATCGAGGCGGCGCTGCATGCGCCGATCCCCGAAACTCGGTTCGGGGTCTTCCGGATGTGAGAGGGCGCCTGGCCGCGGTCTCGATCCTGCTCGCCTGGCTCGTGGCCGGGTGCTCGATGTTGGCCGATGCACCGCCCGCGGATCCCCAGCCGTGTGGGGAGGTTTACGGCGCACAGCGGTGTCTCGCGATGACGGACGAAGCGGCCTCGCGAACCGGGAGAACGCGCGAGGACGTCACTGGGATCCTTATCGTCCCGCTCCCCAGGACCGAGAATGGGGCCCTCATCACCCGCAGCGGCAGCGGATTCAACGTCCGACTCACCTTCACGGACGGAAAGACCTCGGATCAGCCGATGTGCGGGGGAATCCCGAGCGGTCCGGCCTGCATGGATGTCCCGCGTCTCGAAGCCCGGTCGATCGTCGAGGAAGGCGGCGGGTACCACGACGTCCCCTGCCCGGACGGTTCCCCGCCTCACACGTGCGGGACCCCATTACCGACGTTGCAGGCCGCCGCCATCGCAGCGGCTCGGCCATTGTCGGTCGCTCGATCCGAGATTCCCATCGACCACCCCGGTGCGTACGAAATCCCGCTCGGACAGGTTTCCCTTCCCAACGGTATCGCGACCGCGGCCTCGTTCGGGTTCGTCGACACATGGCCGCTCGACGTCAGCCTGAAGGACGGTGTCGCCCAGATCGAGCTACGCTCCCTGGAGCCCGACGGCAAGCCGTTCCAGAACTACTTCGATCACGGCTGGCGCCCCGGGGTGGAACGCGCCGAGGCTGTCCTCGCCTTCGACGTCCTGTGGTTCCAGAAGGGTGCCGTCCTCGGCATCCGCGATGTCGTGGTCCGCTAGCGATGCGTCGCGTTGCTCGTATGGTGGGCATCGTGGCCGTCGTCATGATGCTGGCGGCGTGCAACGTCCTGGGCCTGGGTGGCCCGACCGGTGGGCGATACCCCGACGCGTGCGAGTCGCTCGACTTCCCGGCCCGGCAATGCGACGCGATCGTGGCCGTCGCGCAGGCCAACGCGAGCATCCCCCCGGAGACCGTAACCTCGATCGACATCCTGCCCCCGTCTTCGCAGGGCGGCGGGCTGGTCGGCCGTCGGATGGTCGCCGAGGTCCGCTTCCATCGTTCGGAGGCGCCTGACCAGACCGAGGAGGTCTGGTGCCCCGGAATCACCGGGGAGAACGCGCGGGCCTGCAGCCCAGATCCGCAGATCGGCATCTACGGCGGTCTCGACCACGACGTCCCGTGCACCGGCGAACCGCCCGACGGGTGCGCGACGCTGCCGCCCACCCCGAGGCCGGCGGTCGTGGCCATCGCCCAGCCGCTGCATGTGGCGGCGTTGGATATCCCACTCGACCATCTCGGGTCCTACGAGGTCGAGGTCGGACAGGCGGGCCTGCCGGACGGCGCGCTGTCGACCCGTTCGGCGACGCTCGGCGAGCCGAACCCGGAGACCTTCAGGCTCGACTATGGGATCATGTTCTAATTGCGACCTGTCGATCCTGCCCGGCCGACGTTCGGAATTATCTATCTCGAGTCGTTCGACGGCGTCGAGCGGGTCAAGGTCGTCCTCGTCTTCGCCGTGAC
>JANMBS010000113.1:0-2928 GCA_031360525.1 Thermomicrobiales bacterium | reverse complement strand
GGCCGGCTCGGCGCGGCCGCCACGGGGATCCGCTCCGGGCGCGCCATCGGGGTGCTCGGCCTCCCGGGCGACCGGCGCGACGACGACCAGCGTCAGTACGGCGCGATCGCGGCGGGCTCGTGCGACGAGCTCATCGTGCGCGAGGACAAGAACCTGCGCGGCCGGGCGCCCGGCGAGACCGCCACCAACGTGATCGAGGGGGTCCGCGAGGCCAAGGCCGCCGGGACGGCACGAGCGATGCGGTCCGAGAAGGTGCTCGACGAGATGACCGCCGTCCGCACGGCGCTCCGCCGGGCGGTCCCGGGCGACCTCATCATCTGCTGCGTCGACGATGCGATCGGCGTCTATCGCGAGGCGATGGCGGCGGCCGGGAACTCGCGGGGAGGGACCGCCTTCCACGACCCGGGGGAGCTGACCGCTCCCGACGGGTAGCCCAGAGGCCACCGCGGTCCGCGCGGCTTCGACGGCCCGGTCGTGCTTGACCGGCGTGTAACCCCACGTATCGTGCTACGCGTGAGTAGCACGTTGGCGCTGGTCGGGCTTGTCGTCGCCGGCGTCTTCACCGTCAGAGCCGCCGCTCCTCCATTTCGCGGCGCGGCTCGACGTCCAGGCCTGGTGGCCGCGAAGGCTCAGGGGTGGCGTCAAATCGTGACAGATTCGCACCAGGCGGGCATTCGGCAGCGCCCCATGCTCGAGTTCACAGGCTCAGGCCTGGACTTCGTGACAAAGTTTCACCAAACGGTCATCTGACAAGGAGTGGATGACCAGTGCCCGCCTGAGGCAAATCTGACACAAGCCGACGGCGGGGCCAACGACCCACGTGGCACCGTGGTCACCCTTTCCGCGGGCGCTCCTGCATCCGCGGGACCAGCTCGGTGAGCTCCGAGGCGACGTCGACCGGCCGAGCGCCCAGGCGGCGAAGCAGGTCGAAGACGCCGTCGCGGTCCTCGTGGCACAACAACACCACGACGCGGGCCGCGTCGGACCGCCCGCCATGCGCACCGGCGCCGGCCGCGCCGTTGAGCTCGGCCTGGAGCGCCTCGGTCTCCGAGTCGTAGATCGGGACGTCGGTGGCCGTCATCCCGCCCGCCACGACCCCGACCATCAGCTCGCCGACGACCGATTCGGCGGTCCGTCCGCGGAGGTACTTGAGCGTCTGCTTGATGGCGACCCGCTGGGCCCGTTCGGCCGCGATCCGGCCGATGCCACGCAGCGTGTCGTCCGGCCGGTCGCCGGCGGTGCCGATGATGGCGGTGATCGGGGCAGCCCGGCCGGCGGCCCCGCCGGCGATCCCCTGGGCGACGTCGAGCACGGCACCGACCCCGGCCTCGTTGTGGGCGAAGTCCACGATCACGACCTTCGAACCGAGGCGGAACAGGTTGAGCCGTCCGGGCGAGCTTTCGGCGCTCGGCGCGAAGGCGATCAGCCCGTTGCGGACCTGCTCGATCGTGGCGCCGAGTCCGCGGGCTCCGCCGGCCGCGGCGAGGGTGTTGGCCACGTTGTGACGAGCCAGCCCGCCGATCGTGATCGGGACCCGGGCGACCTCGACGATCTGCGTCTCGGTCGCGCCGTTCGCCTCGACGATGAACCCGTCGCGCACGAGATACGCTCGCCCGCCACGCCGTCGATGCCGCATGACGGTCGGCGACTCCGGGCCCTCGAGCGTGAACAGGGCCACGCTGGCCTTGACCCGCCGGGCGACGGCGGCCACAAGCGGATCGTCGGCGTTGAGCACGACCCAGCCATCGGGTTTGGTGATCCGGCAGATCGTCGACTTCACTTCGGCCAGCTCGGGGAGCGTATGGATGCCCTGCAGGTCGAGGTGATCGGACGAGACGTTGGTCAGCACGCTTGCGTCGTTCGACTCGTAGCCGACGCCCCGCAGCACGATCCCGCCACGGGCCGTCTCGAGTACGGCCACGTCGACATCGCCGCGGGCGAGGATCTGGTGGGCGCCGCCGGGCCCGGTCCAGTCGCCAGCCTCGATCATCCGCTCGTCGACCAGGACGCCGTCCGAGGTGGTCGTTCCGACCCGCCGCCCGGCACGGACCAGGATGTGCGTCATCAGCCGGGTCACCGTGCTCTTGCCGTTGGTCCCCGAGACCGACACGATCGGGATGCGCCGATCGGCATCGCGCAGCCATTCGGGCGGCGTCGCCCGGGCAGCCTCGATCCGCTCCGTCCAGCGCGCGAGCAATCGCTCCTGGGCACCGGTCAGTTGCGCCGTCCGCGACGGCGAGACATCGCGCTCGGCCAGCGCGAGGGCAGCGTCGCTCAGCGTCTGGGCACGCTCCGCGCCGACCCACGGAAAGGTGATGATCCAGTGGCCCGGGTCCGACGAGCGGTGCACCGCGAGACCGCTGCGGCCTTCGCCGTGGTCGGTCCGCAGCCGCCGGATCCAGGCCACCGTCGCAGCGATCGGGTCGGGCCAGTCGCGGGCGGGCACGTCTGCCCCCAGGTGGACGAGCGCGTGGCGGCCCGGATCGCGCTGGCCGTACCACGTCCGCCGCCGGCCGATGGCGAACTCGAGCTTGACCACCGGCTCGAGCCGGTAGACGTTCGGGCCTTCGAGCAAACGTGTCTCGACCAGTCGCACGGTCCGGGCAGGATAGCAAGGTGCCAGCGGCATAAACTGCGCTCCATGACCGCCACGACCGTCAGCCCGCCCCTCCCGTCGGCCGCAGAACTCGACGCGCTGCGCGGCGCGGTCGGTGCCGACCTGGCGGTCTACCTGGCCGACCTCGAGCACCTCGTCAACATCGATTGCGGCAGTTACACCCGTGACGGGGTCGACGAGGTGGGGCGTTGGGTCGCCGCCTTCATGACCGAACTGGGTGCCACGGTGGAGGCGCGACCGGATCCGGCCGGTCGGCTCGGCGATACGATCCTCGGCACGTTCGAGGGCAGGCCCGGCGGGCCGCGCGCGCT
>JANMBS010000105.1:0-2563 GCA_031360525.1 Thermomicrobiales bacterium | reverse complement strand
CCGCCACCGTCCACCCGATGGCCACCCACCCGATCCCGACCAGGGCCCCGCGACCGGTCCCGCTGCCACGTGAGTGGCGGATCAGCGCGGCCGAGATCGTCTTGGTCCTCGCCGCTAACGGCCTGCTCATCCTGGCGATGTGGCTGCGCCACGGCGGGCTTGAACAGCTCTCGACGACCGCCGGCACGCTAACTGCCATCGGACAGGTCACCGCGCTCTTCGGCACGTACCTCGTGCTCATCCAGCTCGTGCTGATGTCGCGAAGCCCGTGGCTCGACCAGGTGTTCGGGATGGACGGCCTCGCCGTCGCGCACCGTTGGCTCGGTTTCGGGACGGTGTGGCTCCTCCTCGGTCATGGGGTCTTCACGACCGTCGGCTACGCGCTCGGCGACAAAAGCAACGTGATCGCGGAATTCTGGACACTGGTCACGACCTACCCCTACGTCCTGATGGCGACCGTCAGCGGCGGCCTCTTCGCCGCGGTGGCGATCAGCTCGATCCGAGCCGCCCGCAGGAAGCTCTCCTACGAGACCTGGTACGGCATCCACCTCTACGCATACCTGGCGATCGCGCTCGGCTTCCTCCACCAGTTGTTCGTCGGCACCGACTTCATCGACGACCCCGTCGCGGTCGCCTACTGGGTCGGTCTCTACCTGGTGACCATCTCGCTGGTCCTCGTCTTCCGGGTCGGCGAGCCGGTCCGGCGTTCGACCCGCCATCGGCTGCGGGTCGCGAACGTGGTCACCGAAGCGCCGGGTGTCATCTCGATCTACATGACGGGACGCGATCTCGACCAGCTTGCGGTGCGCTCGGGCCAGTACTTCGTGTGGCGCTTCCTCACCCGCGACGGGTGGTGGCGCGGCCATCCGTTCTCGATCTCGTCGGCACCCAACGGGTCATGGCTGCGGATCACGATCAAGGAGCTCGGCGATTGGTCGAAGGCGCTGCAGGGCGTCTCGGTCGGCACGCGCGTCTTCATCGAAGGCCCGTATGGCGTCCTCACCGGCGCGCGACGGACGCGCCCGAAGGTCCTCCTCGTCGCCGGCGGCATCGGGATCACCCCGCTGCGTGCGCTGTTCGAGGCGTTACCTGGGAAGCGCGGCGACGTGACTCTCATCTACCGGGTCCGCGACGCGAGCGAGGTCGTCTTCCGGGACGAACTCGAGACGCTCGCCCGCTCCCGCGGGGCGCAGATCCACTACCTCATCGGACGGCGCGACGGCTCCGGCGGCGACCCGCTGGGTGCCGCCTCGCTCGAGCGGCTCGTCCCCGATGTCCGTGACAGGGACGTCTACCTGTGCGGACCCGTGCCGATGATGCAGCGCGTCGAGGAGTCCCTCGAGTACATGGGGCTCTCCTCGCGCCAGATCCACGCCGAACGCTTCGCGTATTGACGCCGTTCCTGAGGGTCGTGCCCGGGATTTCTCAGAAGGCTTGAAGAAACGAGGGCCAAAGTCGAGTGACGGGTCGATCCGACCCTTCCGAGTCCCCCTCGCCGCGCTCCCACTGGAGGTCCAGATGACCGACACGAACCAGCCGTCCGAATCGAACGAGGTCGAATTTCACGAGAAGGTCCAGACGCCGATCGGTCGGACCCGTGTCGCCCGCGTCGGGATCGTGGCCGGTGCCGCGTTCCTGTTCGTCGTCGGCGCCGTCGCCGTGATGGGCGCATCGCCGGCCCCGTCGACCGGCGCGGATCCGGCCGCTTCGACGGCGCCGGGCTCCAATGCCGCCCTCGACACGACCAAGCCCGATGGCGATCGTCACGGCTTCGGCGGGCTCGGCGGTTTCGGTCGGGGCGACTTCGGCGGCTTCGGCCGCTTCGGCTTCCGCGACATCGCCATCACCGCGATCGACGGTTCCGACCTCTCGCTCAAGACAGAGGATGGCTGGACCCGCACGATCACGGTCACCAGCACGACGACGGTCACCAAGGGTGGCGCGACCATCACGGTCGGTGACCTGGCCGTCGGCGACCAGATCGCCTTCGCCCAGGACCGCGCGACCGACGGCACGTACACCGTGACCGCCATCAAGGTCGTCCTGCCGAGCGTCGTCGGCGAGGTCACGGCGATCGATGGCAACACCATCACCGTCACTCAGCCCGGTGGCACGACCGCGACGATCCACGTCGACGGGAGCACCACCTACCAGGTCAACGGCGCGGCCGGCGCACTGTCCGACGTCAAGGTCGGTTCGTTCATCGCAGCCGAGGGCACGCAGCGAACCGATGGGTCGCTCGATGCTGCGGCCGTGCGGACGGGCGATCGAGGCGTCAAAGGCCCCGGCTTCCCGGGCGACCGCCACGGCACGCAGGATCCGAACGCCAGTCCCGCTCCGTCCAGCAGCACGAGCTAGGCTCGTCTCGAGCGTTCCACGCGGCGCGGCCTTTCGGGGTCGCGCCGCTTTCGATTCTCACGCGGTTCTCAGCGGGGTGGCGCTTGATGGACGAGAACCCAGCAGCGCGCGACCTCCAGTACGATCGGAGCTTCCGATGCTCGAACACGACGGCGATCCCTTGCCTGAGCCAGTGACTCCCACCTCCACCGAGTCGACCTCGGCG
>JANMBS010000095.1:0-5286 GCA_031360525.1 Thermomicrobiales bacterium | reverse complement strand
GCTCCGCTCGTACTCGTGGATGGCCTGGTCGTGATAGGCGCGACCGGGGAGCAGCGACGCCGCCCGGTACGGCTTGCGAACGGCGGCGATCTCCTCGGGTGTGAGCGGCGAGCGCGTGGTCACGGGGCGGTCTCCTGGGGCGGCGTCCGGCTCATCCGAGCGGCACCGTCGTCGGGGTACCACGGCCCGAAATAGAGCGTCGAGGACGCGCTGGTGGCCGGCTCGGCGGTCCGGCTGGTCATGACGGTGCTTCCTCCTGGCTGACGGGACGTGCGGCCTCTTCGCGCCGCCGGTTGTGCCGGCGCTCGCCGGCGCCGGGCGAGGCGGCGACGGGCGCCATCGCGACGGGGATCTCGGGGAGGTCGGTCTGCGAGACGAGCCCGGCCTTGATGATCGCGCGCAGCTCCGCGTCGATGGCGGGGTCGGTCTCGAGCGGCTGATACGCGGCCAGCCGTCGGTCGACCTCCTCGCACGCCCGCTGGTAGGTGTCCTTGGCGCCCAGACGGGTCCACGCCTCGCGGTTGTCGCGGTCGACGATCGCGCTCGGGAGGTAGAGCTCCTCGGGCCAGTGGGCCATCGTGTGGGGCGCCATGATCAGGTGCTGGTCGGCCATCAGCTGGTCGATGAGGTCGCCGACCGGCAGGTCGTCGATCGGCTTGACGTCACGGACGAAGCGCAGCGCCTGGCCGCACATCTCGTCGTCGAAGACGAGCTTCGGCAGGCTGAACACAAGCAGGAAGTCGAGCATCCCGGGACCGGACACGGAGTTGACCCCGGCCAGCGCGGCGATCAGTGCGCTGCCGAACGTCTCGGCGCCGGCTTGCGCGTCGAGGATCGGGCCGTCCGAGAGCGCCATGTACGACTGCGTCGGCAGCCCCAGCGACTTTGCGACAGCGACATAGGCGGCGTCGAGCTGGAGTGCCTCGATGGCCGACATCGGCGAGCTGGCGATCTTCATGTGGAAGGTCGCCGGCGCCCCGCCGAACAGGACCGGTGCGCCTGGCCGGACGATCTGGGCCATCGTGATCCCGGCCAGCACGTCGACCGTGTGGAAGACCGTGGCACCGACAACCGTCACAGGCGCGATCAGCCCCATGAGGGTGACCGGCACGATCTCGACCGCGACCCCCGCCTCGACGCAATCGATCATGTTCTGGCAGGAGTCTTCGCTGTACCGGAAGTTGCCGGTCGCGGTGATCGTGAAGATGGCCATCGGCCGGGCGATCAGGTCGGCCCGGTCGTGCCGGAAGAGCTGCATCATCTCGACCATGCGCGGGACACCGTGCTCGGTGAAGGCGCCCGACACGACGGGTTTGTTCGAGTTCGTCAGGGTCATGTAGAGACGCCAGGCGTCCGAGACGTTGGCCTCGATGTCGTCGTTGGTCGAGAACGCCGTGGCCAGGTACGGGATGTTCGCCAGGCCGTCGCCGAGCCGCACGTACTCGACGAAGTCGGTCGAGTCGGCGAGGCGGGTCTCGCCAGTCCGGTGATCGAGCACCTTGAGCCCCGACGAGCCCGGGACGAAGTGGACGCGGTCACCACCGATGTCGGCGTGCGGCGCGCCGGCGCGATCGTGCAGCCAGAACGACGAGGGAGCGTCGGCGATGGCCTTCTCCACGACATCGCGCGGGAAGAGGACGCGCTCCCCGGAATGGTCGAGCGGCAGCCCATGTTCGAGGAGCCGGCGACGCATCTCGGCGCCACGAATCTCCATCCCGACCTCAGCCAGGACCCGTTTGGCCTCATCGACGATCCGGGCGATCAGCTCCGGCTCGAGGATCGTGAGGGACGGCCGCATCAGGGAACCTCTGTCTTGCATCCCGACGTTGTCCCTCCAGCGTAACCGGCGCGGGCTCCGACGGGATGGTCCGGCACAGGGATTCCATTGCCTCCTGTGTCGCGCCTGATGCGTCGGCCGGTCCCATCAGGCGCGACTGCGCCGAGGCGCGCGGCAACGCGACCCAGGAGGGGCTGGGGCGGTCTACTCGAGCGTCACCCGCTCGTGCCAGTGCGGGACGTGGGTGGCGAAGCCGAGCTCACGGACCTTCGGCTCGAGGGCGACCTGCGCCTCGGGGTCGCCGTGGACGAGGAAGATCCGTCGCGGATACCCGGGGTCGCCGGGGTGCTTGCCCTCGGCGAAGTGGCCGAGCCAGTCGAGCAGCTCGCTTTCGTCGGCATGCGCCGAGAAGCCGCTGATCGACCGGGTCTTGCATCGGACGGTGCGCATCTGGCCGTCGATCTTGACCTCCGTGGCACCGGCCTGGAGGTGCGCGCCCAGGGTGCCCTCGCCCTGGTAGCCGACGAACAGGATCGTCGCGTTCGGGTCGTCGATCAGGTTTCGCAGGTGGCCGACGACCCGGCCGCCGGTCAGCATCCCATTCGAGGCAATGATCATGTACGGCCGCGGCGCGGTCTCGATCGCCCGGGAGGCCTTTACGTCGTTGGTGACGATCTGGTTCGGGTAGTCGAGTGGCGTGTCGCCCTCGCGCAGCAGCTTCGCCGTCTCCTCGTCGTAGTAGTCCGGGTGGTGACGATAGATGTCAGATGCCTTGGAGGCCATCGGCGAGTCGAGGTACAGCGGGAGGAGCGGGATCTCCCCGCGCTCGATGAGCCGGTCGAGCTCCCAGACAACCTCCTGGGTCCGCCCGATCGCGAACGACGGGACGAGCAGCACGCCGCCAGCGTCGGCGACCATTCGGACCGTCTCGGCCAGGATCCGGATCGCCTCCGCTTCCGGTTCGTGCTCGCGGCCGCCGTACGTCGATTCGACGAGGACGTAGTCCGCGTCGGTCATCGTCGTCGGATCGCGCAGGATCGGCGTGCCGGGTCGTCCGAGGTCGCCGGAGAAGACGATGACCCGTTCCTCGCCACCGTCCACCTCCTGGACGCGCACCTGGATGATGGCCGAGCCCAGGATGTGTCCGGCATCGACGAACGTGGCGTGGATCCCGGGCGCGACCTCGACCTCATCGCCATAGTGCAGCTCCTTGAACTGGGCCAGCGCGAGCTCGGCGTCCTTGCCCGTGTAGAGCGGCGCGTCGAGGTCGACCTCGAGGTGTGGCGGTTGGGCGCGGAGATCGGCCTCCGGGTCGCGCGGCCAGGCGGCCGGGGTCGGGGTCGGTGCCGCTTCGACGCTCGTGGCGACGTGTTCGGCTTCCTCGTCGCCGGCCGCCGAGGCTGCCACGTCGGCGGTGGACGCGGTGGTGGTCGTATCGGCGGGACCGGTCCCGGCGGCCGTCCCCGACTCGCCGGCGGCGGCCAGGTCGGCGGCGGCCCGGTAGTCGTCGGCCTCGCGCCGGTCGTCCGCTCCGACATCGTCCGGGTGGCGCTTCTCCCAGCGCGCCTCGCGCTTGGCGAACTCCTCGTGGAGCTTGCCCGAGTCGAGGAGAACGAGCGTCGCGAGCTCGATGGTGCCCGCCGTGGCATGGATCGGACCGTGGTAGCCGCCCTTGACCAGCAGCGGGATCAGGCCGCAATGGTCGAGGTGCGCGTGGGTGAGCAGCATGGCGTCGAGGTCGCCGGGTTCGAACGCGAACGGGAGGCGGTTACGGACCGATTCATTCGGGCTGCCCTGGAACATCCCACAGTCGATGAGGACCTTGGCCCGCTCGGTGACGAGCAGGTATTGCGAGCCGGTGACGGTGGTCGCGCCACCGAGGAAGTGGATCTGCATTGGCGCATGGTGACAGCGCGAGCGAGTCGCCGTCGTATCCTCCGGGCCCATGAGCATGACGAATATCGAACGGTCCTTCGGCGAGTTGCTTGCCGCCTTCGGCGATCTCGTGGTTGCGCGGACGCGCGGGGCGCCGGTCGATGCGGCCAGCGGGTCGACCCGAGCGCTCGCGCGGCGATACCGAGCGCGACGGCGCGCCTTCGATCGGGCGCTCGACCGGCGGTCGGACGGGGGCGCAGTCGCGGGCGAGGACGCGCGGGCCCTCGCGAACATGCGCGCGACGCTGCCCTGGCTCGACGAGCTTGAACCGACGCCTGGCGCGCGACCGACGGCGGGCGGCGCGACCGACGAAGCGCCGGGAGTAGCGCAGGCGCGGGCCACGCTCTACCGACGCTACGGGGAGGCGGCGGGGTCCCTCCGGTTCGGCATGGAGACCCTCGACCGCCAGTCGGTGCTGGGGCGACTGGCCACCGAGGAGGATCCAGCGTCGCGCCGGGCGCTGTTCGACGCGTTGGGCCCGGTCTGGGGCGTGGTCGACGGTGACGGCGGTGACTCCAGCCCGTATCGGCGCCTCCTGCGCGCGAGCGCCGCTCGCTGGGCCGAGCACGGATCGCCGATCGAGGCGAACGCCGTCGCCCTGGGGCTCCCGGCCGGGTCGCTCGAGGCGATGCTCCACGAGATCCTCGGCGCGTGGCGGGCGGTCATGGGCCCGGGACGCATCGAGCCGTGGGACCACTGGTATGTCTCGGGCTCGGCGGCGCGGCGGCTCGACCGCCTCGTGCCGGCCGACCGATCGCAGTCGATCAACGACGAGTACATGGCCTCCCTCGGGGCGGATCCGCGCGACCTTGGGATCTCGTACGACATCCTCCCGCGGCCCGGTCGCCCGCCGGTCCCCGTCGCCTTCACCCTCGGCATGGGGGCATGGGCGGCGGACCAGCGGCCGGTCGGTCCGTGGACGCCGCGACCGCCGTGGGTCTTCGCAACGTATGCGGAGGGCAGCCTCGGCAACATGCTCGAGTTGCTCCATGAGAGCGGACATGCGCTCCATATGGCCGCCATCAGGACGCGCCCGGCCTTCCTCGACTTCCCGGAGGCCAGTGCCGGATATCTCGAAGGCACGGCCGATGTCCTGGGCTGGGACGTGGACGAACCGGCGTGGCAGCGCCGCTGGCTGGGCGAAGCTGCGGGCGATCGTGAGGCGCTCCTCAACCGCTATGGCGCGGTCATGCTCGACATCTGCTGGGCGCTCTTCGAGATGGAGATCCACCGCCACCCGGAACGCCGGCCGAATGACGTCTGGACAGAGGTCACCGCCGACGGCCTCGGCGTGGAACCGCATCCGGAATGGTCCTGGTGGGCGATCCGCGGTCAGCTGATCGACGGCCCCGGCTACCTCGCCAACTACGCCCTGTCGGCGATCATGGCGGCCGCCGTCCGGGCACGGATCGCCGAGGTACGCGGACCGTGGTTCGAGGGCGACCCGGGCTGGTATCGATTCGTCGCGGACGCCCTGTTCGTGCCGGGGTCATCCCGGCCACCGGCGGCGCTGCTGGAGTCATTCCTAGGTGGCCCCCTCACCGCGGGACCGCTCCTGGCCGACTTAGGTCGCG
>JANMBS010000082.1:0-1537 GCA_031360525.1 Thermomicrobiales bacterium | reverse complement strand
GCGCGCTCCAGCCCGGTTTCTTCATGGACATCCGGTCCAGGGTCGAGGACGGCGGCGAGCGCGGCCTCTCGGCCTGGCGTTCGATCCGAACTTCAAGGTCAATCGACGACTGTTCGTCTACTACACGCGCAACGGCGGCGACATCGTCGTGTCGCGGTTCACGACCAATGCCGCGCGCACAGGTGTCATCGAGAGCACCGCACGTCCGCTGCTCCTCATCGAGCACAGCGCGCAGAGCAACCACAACGGCGGCGCGATGGCGTTCGGCCCCAACGGCTACCTATACATCGGCGTCGGGGACGGCGGTGGCGGAGGCGATCCGCGGAACAATGCCCAACGGAAGTCGACGCTGCTCGGCAAGATCCTGCGGATCAACGTGAACGGGACCGGGCACGGGCCCTTCGGCCACTACTCGGTCCCGCGGAGCAATCCGTTTTATGGCGCCACGCCGGGTCTCGAGGCGATCTGGGACTACGGCGTCCGCAACCCGTGGCGGATCTCCTTCGACCGCGGCACCGGAAAGCTGTTCATCGCGGACGTCGGGCAGAACCGCTTTGAAGAGATCGACCGCGAGAAGGCCGGCTTCACGGGTGGCCGGAACTATGGTTGGAACGCCATGGAAGGCATGCACTGCTACCTGGCTTCCAAATGCCCGCTGGCCGGCGACACGCTGCCCAACGCCGAGTATTCGCATGACGGCGGCAACTGTTCGATCACGGGAGGCTACGTCTATCGTGGGCCGACCCAGACGGCCCTCGTCGGGCTCTACGTCTTCGCCGACTGGTGCAGCGGCAACATCTGGACGATCCCGTACAACGGCGCCCCGGTGAACACGCCCGAGACGTTGCGGTTCACCACGAGCGAGAAGATCACCTCGTTCGGAGAGAGCGACAACGGCGAGCTGTACGTCGTCACGTCGGGTGGGGACCTCTACCAGGTTCTCGCCTCGTAGGCAGGGGAGCGGTGCCGGCCCGCCGGCCTGATCCGCCCGAAAAAGTGACAGATCTGTGCCACCCGGGAGCTAGTCCCGGGCTTCGTGACACGTTCTCGCCTGGCGCAGATCTGACAGTGATGCCGGCAGCCGCGAGCTCGCCTCGTGCTTGATGCGTCCTGGTCGACAGCGAAGCTAGCGACCAGTGCGCGCCTGGCGCAAAACTGTCACAAACCCACCATTCGGGGGGCTGCGGGCCTGGTCAGGGAGCGGCGCTCGGCAACGGAGTCCCGCTCGGATCGCGGGAGGGGGCGCCCGACGCCCCAGCCCTGGCCGGCAGGATCGCCTCGATCTGCGCCACGGCACCTGCCTCGTCCAGCGGCGCCCCTATGATCGAGGCGATGAGCCCGTTCTCATCGATGAACACCTGGGTCGGCAGGCCAAAGCCCTTGTAGGCATGGAAGATCTTGCCGGAGCCATCGAACCCGATGGTGTAGCCGAGTCCGTAGCGCGACGCATAGGCGGCGACGTCGGCCGGCGAGGTCTCCTGGACGCTGATCGCCACGAGTACGAGGCCCCGATCGCGGTAGCGCTCGGACAAATCAC
>JANMBS010000073.1:0-4548 GCA_031360525.1 Thermomicrobiales bacterium | reverse complement strand
CGGCCGAGGAATGCGACCTTGCCACCGAGCCGCCCGATCGTCCGGGCCGTGTTCAACGGTCCGCCACCGGGGACCGCCGCCAGATGACCGTCGGGGTGCACGATGACGTCGATGAGGGCCTCACCGGCGACGACGATCATGCGACCTATCGTACTGGCACGTACGCTGCACCGATGGACCGCCGCATCGACGCCGTCGAGCTGCTCGATGGGCCGCTGGATGATCCGGCGGCCCTGGCCGGGAACCTGCGAGACCTGCGTCGCATCAATCGATGGCTCGGCGGCGTCCGGCTGAGCGCCGACGCGATCGATGCGCTAGCGGCGCATCGCGAGCAACTGACCGTGCTCGATGTCGGGACCGGCGGGGCAGACATCCCCGTGGCGCTCCTGGCCCGTGCAGAGAAGCGGGGTCGCGGTCTGGCGATCGTTGCCATCGACAGCCGACCCGAGGTCCTCGCCGCGGCCGTGGTTGCCTGCACGGCGCTCGCCGCCACCCCTGGGCTGGAGCTCCATGTCGGCGACGGACGTGCTTTGCCCTACGCCGACGCGTCATTCGACGTGGCGCATACCTCGATGGTCCTCCACCATCTCTCGTCCGAGGAGGCTGGCCATCTCCTTCACGAGATGGGGCGTGTCGCCCGACTGGGCGTGGTCGTCAACGACCTGGACCGGAGTCGCCTGGGTTGGATCGGGGCCTTACTCATCGGCCATCTCCTCACCGGCAACCGGTACACGCGGCAGGACGCACCGATGTCGGTGCGACGCGCGTACCGGGTGGACGAGATGCAGGGACTTCTGCGTACGGCCGGGCTGACGCCTGTCCGGACGATCTGGCGCGCGTTCGGCCACCGTTACGCCATCGCCGCCGTTCCGACGCCCGGGGAGATCCGCGACCGCCACACGCCGCCGGACCCGCAGGGGGCCGGGGAATGACGGGTGACTCCGAGCCGGTCGAGCGGGTCGGGATCGCCATCGTGGGTGGTGGCCCTGCTGGGGCGGTCCTGGCGGCACGGCTCGCGGCTGCCGGCCGAGACGTCGTCGTCCTGGAACGAGCACCCCACTGGGCGTGGCGGGCGAGCGGGGTCTTCACCTCGCCCGCGGCCTTCACGGCATTGCGCCGAGCCGGCCTGGACGATGCCACGCTGGACGCCGTGGCGCGACCGATCCCGGCGATGCGGGTCGAGACCCCCTGGGGCGCGACCTTCCGCCTGACCTACGGCACGGAGTCCGGCGGCGAGCCCGCCGTCGGCTTCGACCGCTCGCGGCTCGACCCCGCGCTGGTCGATCTCGCGGTCGTGGCGGGCGCCGAGGTCCGGCGTGGCTGGCACGTCACAGACGCCGACCCGCGAACGGGCCGCCTGACCGTGCGCCGCCCCGACGGACGGCCGGCCGCGATCCGCGCCTCGGTCGTGGTCGGGGCGGACGGGCCCCATTCCGTGGTGGCTCGAGGGGCTGGTGTCGCCCGACCGGCCCGGCTCGATCCGCGGGTCGGCCTGACCTACCACCTGCCCGACACCGACCCCGACTCGTGCCGGGACGCTCGCATGCGCGTCCTGCGCGACGGCTACGTCGGGATCGCGCCGGTGGCCGGTGGCCGGGTCAACATCGGCATCGTCCTCGGTCGGTCGTGGCGGCCGGCGCTCCGCGCGCAGGGCGCCAGGGTCGTCGCGGACTCGATCGTGGCCGCCATCCCACCGACCGACGCGGACCCCGCCATGTGGCGGGCTTGCTCACCGACCGATGCCGTGGCTGGCGCCTGGCCGCTCGGCCATCGGGTGACCCGGCGAGCCGGCCGGGGCTGGTTGCTGATCGGCGACGCGGCCGGCTTCCTCGACCCGTTCACCGGCGAAGGACTCCACCGCGCGCTGGTCTCGGCCGAACTGGCGGCCGCGGCCATCGCGGCGCACGAGCGGGGACGTGCCGGGGCATTCGACGCGTACGACCGCGCGATGCAACGCCGCTTTCTTGCCAAGGACGCCGTGTCGTGGCTCGTCCAGGCGTTCCTCGGACGGCCATTCCTGTTCGAGTACGCAGCTCGGCGGGTCGCCGCGCGGTCGACCGTTCGTGCGACGATGGGTCTCGTGATGGGTGACCTCGTCCCGGCCGGCCGCGCACTCGATCCGCGGTTCCTCGCCGCCCTGCTCGCGCCGTGACGCGCGGCCGGAGGACACGCGTCGCCGCGTACGCGCTGTCGACCGACGAAATCGGTCGGATCCTCCTGTGCCGGATCGCACCCTCGGTCGCGTCGGGCCAGATCTGGACGCTGCCCGGTGGCGGTCTCGAGTTCGGGGAGCCGCCGGATGTCGCCGTCCTGCGCGAGCTGACCGAGGAATCCGGATCTCAGGGCGAGATCGTGGGGCTGGCCGACGTCACTGACCGCGTCCTCACCGATTCCGAGGGCGGCGGTCGGATGCATGCGATCCGCATCGTCTATCGCGTCCGCGTGACCGGTGGGGAGTTGCGTGACGAGATCGGCGGCTCGACGGACACGTGTCGATGGTTCACTCCGGCTGAAGCATCACGACTTAACCTGGGTGGTCTCGCCAAACACGCACTCACGCTTGCTGCGGCGGGGGCCGCCTCGTCCGTCAGCGGGGAGCCGGACGAGTCTCACGGCCCCGACGACACGGGCTCTTGATCGATGCACAGCACCATCGCCATCGAGGTGGCCGCCCCACCCGCACTGGTCTTCGCGCTGGCCCGGGACGTGGAGCGCTGGGAGCGCCTGCTCCCCCACTACGCCCGGTCGCGCGCGCTGGAGCGCCGCGCCGACGGTTCGCTCGTCGTCGACTTCGTGGCGCGCCGGCCGTTCATCGGGTTGCTAGGGCTCGGACTTCCTGTCGCCTGGCGGTCACGCACCTGGAATGAGCCGGCGACCCGCCACCTCCGCTTCGCGCACGTGGCCGGAGCGACGAAGGGGATGGACGTGACCTGGCGGATCGAGGAAGTCGGTGGCGGCTCACGGGTCTCGATCGACCACGACTTCCGGCCGCGCCTGGCGTTCTTCGCGGCGTTCGTGGACCGCGCCTTCACGCGGCCGATCGCCCGCCGGACGCTGGCCACGTTCAAGGCACTGGCCGAAGCCCTGGCCGACGAGTCCGAACCGCCCCGTTCGACGAACCCATGACATGAACGATCGGCGCCGCGTCTGGATCACCGGGATCGGCATCATCACCGCGGCCGGAACCGGGCTCGATGCGTTCCGGGCCGGTCTGCGCGTCGCCCGTTCCCCGGTCAAACCCATCGACCGCTTCGACCCGAGCCCATTCCGCTCGCGCGTCGCGGCCCAGGTCGATGACTTCGACCCCCTCGCCTGGATGACGCCCAAGACGGCCCGCCAGCTCGACCGGTTCAGCCAATTCGGGCTGGTCGCCGGCCGCCTCGCGCTGGACGACGCCGGCCTGACGCCTGGGGTCGACGGCGGCGCGCACCCGCAGCGGATCGGCATCTACCTCGGGTCGGCCCTCGGCGGCATCGCCTACGCCGAAGAGCAGCACGAGCGCTATCTCGCGAAAGGCATCCGCCAGGTCGCGCCCAACCTCGCCCTCGCTGTCTTCGGCGGCGCGGCGCCGGCCAACCTCGGCATCGCGCTCGACGTGCGCGGTCCGATCCTGTCGACCGCCAACTCGTGCGCGTCGGGCGCTGTCGCGCTCGGCGAGGCACTCGGGGACCTGCGCGAGGGGCGTGTCGACGCGGCGATCGCGGGCGGCTGCGAGATCCCGTTGAGTCCGCTGGCGTTCGGGGCGTTCGACATCATCCGGGCGTTGTCGGCAGGGCACAACGACGACCCGGGCCACGCCGAGCGGCCATTCGACACGGACCGAGACGGCTTCGTCATGGGCGAGGGTGCGGCGCTGCTCATCCTCGAGGCGGCCGAGGTCGCGGCCGCGCGTGGCGTGACCCCGTATGCCGAGCTGCTCGGCTACGGGGCCACCTCCGATGCCCATCACATGGTCCAGCCGCGAGCCGACGGCACCGAGGCGGCCAGGGCGGCCACGATCGCCCTCGATGACGCGGCGGTCCAACCGGCAGAGATCGACTACGTCAATGCTCACGCGTCATCGACCCCGATCGGCGACCTGGCCGAGGCCCGGGCGATCGCGCTGGCGCTGGCCGAGCGCGCGGCGACGGTCCCGGTCAGCGGCACGAAGGCGCTCTATGGCCATCCGCTCGGAGCCTCGGGCGCGATCGAGGCGGCGATCTGCGCGCTGGCCATCCGCGACAGCTGGGCGCCGGCCTCGGTCAACCTCGAGGATCCCGATCCCGAGATCGCGGCTCTCCTGCCGGGCCTTCTGCGTGCCGGACGCGAGGGTGCCTACCGGCGCGTGCTGTCGACCTCGTTCGGGTTCGGTGGACTCAATGCGGCCCTGGTGTTCGGGGCTGTGGACGGCTGAGGGGAGCCTCGGCGGCGTGGGTTCTTCCCAGCAGAACAAACTCGACTTTCTGGCGTCACCCTCGCCACGGATCGGCCTCGGCGGAGGTTCCCGAGCGTGGATCTGCGACGCGCGCCGGTCAGATCCGTTCCAGCCGACGGCCTCGGGCCACTCGA
>JANMBS010000060.1:0-5189 GCA_031360525.1 Thermomicrobiales bacterium | reverse complement strand
CCGGGCGTCCGCGTCTATGGCGTCGAGCCGGAGCGTTCGAACGCGATGTCGGTCGCGCTCGACCGCAACGAGGTGGTGCGCATCCAGCCCGAGAGCGTCGCCGATGGCCTCGGGGCACCGTTCGCCGGTGCCTGGACCCTCGCGATGTGCCGGCGCTACGTCGACGACATCGTGCTTCTCGACGACCCGACGATCCTCGCCGGGATGCGCTTCGCGCTCGAACGCCTGAAGCAGGTCCTCGAGCCTGCCGGGGCCGCGGCGCTTGCGGCCGTCCTCGCCGGCCGCATCCCGATCCGGGATGGGGAGCGGGTCGCGGTCGTGATGTCGGGCGGCAACGTGGAGGTCGGACGCCTGGGCCCGCTGCTCGAGTCCGCGGGGACGCTGCCCGGCGCCGAGGCGTGACCGACGAGACCACCGAGCCCGGTCAAGCAGAGATCCAGCGGGTGCCCGAGGGCGAACAGCCGCCCATCCCCGCGGTCGAGACCACGCGCCGGCTGATCGGGGCGAGCTTCGACCTCCTGAACAAGTCGACTAACGAGATGCGTCGCGCGTCGTTCTATATCGGCATCGTGGTCCTCGGCACCGTCGGGCCGCTCGCGCTTGCGAGCTGGGCGCTCGACGTGGTCTCGCTTCACAGGACGAGGGCCCAGATGCAAGCGACGCTCGGTGACGGGGCGGAGGCCGGGCTCGTCATCCTGAGTTCGATCGCGGTCGCCGGTCTCCTGGTCGCGGCGGTGGAAAGCCGGGCCATGGCAACGGCGCTGCTGGGCGCGCGGCTCACCGGGCGGCCGCTCTCGGTCCGGGGCGCGCTGGCGCGTTCGAGGATGAGCTTCTGGCGCGTGATCGTCGGGGCGTTCATCGTCGCGCTCCCGGTGGCCGTCGCCCAGCTTGCATCGGGCGCCATCTTCGAAGCCACCCTCGGCAGGCAGACCGATGTCTCGATCGTCTCGACGACGCTGGCGGCCGCCCTGGCCGGCGCCCCGTTCGCCTACTTGCTCAGCGGCATCGTGCTCGGTGACGTCGATCCGCTCGAGGCGACCCGCCGATCCTTCCGCGTCTTCCGGGCGAGGAAGGTGGCGGCCGCCATGGTCGCCGTCTTCGAAACGGCCGCGACCCTCCTCGTTGTCGTCGGCCTTTCGGCCGGTCTCGACATCGCGGTGCGCATCTTCGGGGCGCTCGGGCTGGGCACGAGCTCCGGACCTGCCGGGCTGACGTTGATGACGATCGGGATCATGGCCGGCGTCTTCGCCCTCGGGACGCTCGTCTATACGGCCTATGCGATCGCGGTGGCGCCGCAGATCGTGATGTTCGTCGGGCTGACCCGGGCGACATTCGGCCTCGACCACGTCCGGACCGGCGGGGATCGCGACCCGGCCACGATCCGGCCCGATCGGCGCCGGTTCCGCTGGCTGACGATCGGGATGCTGATCGCGTTCGCTGGCGGCCTCCTCGGCCTGGCCGCCTTCCTGGCGGTCCTGGCCGGCTGAGGCTCACTCGATGCCGAGCTCGCGGAGCCGGGCGTCGTTGATGCCGAGGTGGTGGGCGAGCTCGTGGATGACCGTGATCCAGACCTCGTCGGCGAGTTCCTCCGGGTCGGCGAAGTCCTCCTCGAGCGGCAATCGGAAGAGCGTGATCCGGTTGGGGATGGGCGCCCAATCCGCGCCCCACTCGGTCCGCGGGACGCCTTCGTACAGGCCGTACAGCGTCTCGTCATCGCGGATCTCGTTCTCGGCTCGCTGCTCGGTAGATGGTTCGTCCGCGATGACGATCGCGATCTCGTCGAGCGCGCTCGCGAACGGCTCGGGGATGGCGTCGAGGGCGACCGCCACTAGCTCGTCGAAGGGGCGGTGTCGTGGAAGGGGACGGGCGGTTCGTGCACCGCGACGGCGCTTGGCCATGGCGCCCGTATCCTAGGTGCGATGGAGGACGTCCCGCCGCCGGATCGCGCTGCCGAACCGGACGGGTTCGTGGTCGTCGTCGAGCCAGGCGACCGCATCCACTTCCTTGACTGGGGTGGGGGAGACGGTCCGGGTCACGTCGGCCCCGGGATCCTCCTGATCCACGGCCTTTCCAACACCGCGTGGTCCTGGAGCCCCGTCGCGCGTCGGCTGCCGGCGTCACGGCACGTCGTCGCGATGGACCTGCGAGGGCACGGCCTCTCTGACGCCCCGACCGAAGGTTACGGCCCGGCGACCTTCGCCAGCGATGTGGAGGCTGTCGCCGAGGGTTCCGGGCTGCTCACGACGCCGGACGATCGCGTGGTCCTCGCCGGCCATGGATTCGGGGCGATCGTCGCGGCCTGGGCGGCCGCCGCGATGGGCGAGCGCTGTGCCGGGCTCGTCCTGGCTGATGGCGGCTGGGAGTCGATCGAGGCGGCGAGCGGGATGGACGTCGACGAGTTCCTGCGCGGCCTCGATGAGCCACCCGAGGTGATGCGCTCGATGACGGCCTATCTAGCGGACCGCGAAGCCTTCGACCCGGCGACGTGGGATGCTGACCAGGAGCGAGCGGCCCGCGCCACCGTCGTCGAGACGCACGCCGGCAAGGTCGTGCCGTCGACGCGACCGCACGCACTCGAGGCCAGCGTCCGTGCGATGTTCGGGTATGAGCCGTTGGGGACGCTCAGCCAGGTGACTGCGCCGGTCAGCGCGCTCGTGGCCGGACACGACGGGACGGGGGCACGAGCGGCTGCTCTCACCGCGGCCTCGGCGGCACGCGCGGGCGCCCGTCGGAGCCGGATCCGGGCGGCGCCATTCGACCGCGTCGGGCACAACCTGATGCGCTACCGTCCGGATGCGGTCAGCGCGGCGATCGCCTCGGTCGCCGGCGAGACCGCTAGGTAGCGAGGGGCAGGGGGATCGGATGCAGGTCGTCTATTCGCCGGCCCACCTCGGGCACGACATCACGGTCGAGACATACATGGGGTCGCCGATCCCGGCTAACGAGGTCGCCGAACGCGCAGAGAAGATTCGGGCCGCCCTCGAGGCCGACGGAGGGTTCTCGACGATCGGGCCGACCGAGCACGGCGTCGACCCGATCACCGCCGTCCATGACCCGGGCCTGGTGCATTTCCTCGAGGTCGCCTGGTCCGAGCACCGGGCGCAGGGGATCGACCGCCCGTACCTGACGGCGGACACGTACCCGAACCGCTCGATGTTCGAGGGGATGTCGGCCGACGCGGTCGCGCGACTCGTGCGCGAGCCCGTGAACGCAGGGGGGAAGGCGGGGTTCTGGGGCCTTGATTCGGCCGCGCCGCTCGTCGCCGGCACATACGTCGCCGCGCGGGCTGCGGTGGATGTCGCGTTGACCGCCACGGACCTCGTACTCGGCGGGGCCAGGGCTGCCTACGGGCTGTGCCGGCCGCCCGGTCACCACGCCGCCCGCTCGATGTACGGCGGTTACTGCTTCTTCAACAACGCCGCGATCGCGGCCGAGTCGATCGTCCGGGCGACAGGCGAGCGGGTCGCCATCTTCGATGTGGACTTCCACCATGGCAACGGCACGCGGCAGATCTTCTGGCGACGAGGCGACGTGCGCTACGTCTCGATCCACGCCGATCCGGATCGCCAGTACCCGTACTTCCTGGGCCGTGCCGATGAGACCGGGGAGGGCGAGGGCGCCGGGGAGAACCTGAACATCCCGCTGCGGGCGGGCGCCACGAACGAGGATTACCTCGCCGCCACGGACCGTGCCCTCGAGGCCATCGCGGCCGTCCCAGGTTCGGTGGTGGTGGTCTCGCTCGGCTTCGACACGTACGGGCTCGACCCGATCGGCGACTTCGCGCTGACCACCGACGTCTACCACGAGATCGGCCGCCGCAGCGCTGCCCTCGGGCGCAGCCTGGTCATCCTCCAGGAGGGCGGGTACCACCGTCCGTCGCTCGGCGAGAACGCCCGGGCGTGGCTGCGTGGTGCGGAGGGTCGGCCATTCGATCCGTTGCCGGCCGGGGGTTTCGGCGAGCGTGGGGCGGTCGCCGGGTAGCGCGGCGCCGGGCGGGCCCGGGGGTGCCGGCGCGGCGTTCGCCGACCAGCCGCTGACCAGGGATGGTCTGCTCCGGGCCGTCGATGAGCTCGCAGCGCGGGACGCCGATCTGGCCGGGATCGTCGCTCGCCACGGTCCGCCACCGCTCTGGGACCGCGAACCGGGCTTCCCGACGCTGCTCCACATCGTCCTCGAGCAGCAGGTTTCGCTTGCTTCCGCGCAAGCTGCATTCGACCGGCTGCGACTCGCCGCCGACCCGCTGACGCCGGCCACGTTCCTTGCCCTGACCGACGTGGAGCTGCTCGCGATCGGGTTCAGCCGCCAGAAGGCGCGCTACGGTCGCGCGCTGGCCGAGGTGGTCGAGTCCGGCGCGCTTGACCTCGACGCCCTTTCGGGGCTCGACGACGATGCGGTCCACCGGGCCCTCCAGGCGCTTCCCGGGATCGGCCCGTGGACATCGACGATCTACCTCCTGATGGTCCTCGGACGCCCCGATGTCTGGCCCGCCGGCGACATGGCGCTCGCGGCGGCCGTCGGCGAGGTCAAGGGGCTCGGCCGCCGGCCGGATGCCGCGGAGATGACCGAGTGGGGTGTGGCATGGCGGCCCTGGCGCTCGGTAGCGGCGCGGCTCTTCTGGCACGACTATCTCGCCCGGCGAGGACGGCCGGCGTAGGTCGATCGGGCCGGGTCGACGCCCCGGCGGCAGCACGGAGGCGCCCGACGTACCATCGCGGCCTGCATCGGAGTGACGTCTTGTCCAGCCAGCCCGACCTGCCCAGCCACGTCCAGCGCATCGTCGACGAGATCGAGAACGAGATCGGCGACGAACCCAACCGGCCGGCCTCGACCATCGAGGGGACCGGGTCGGACGGCGGGCACGGCGCCAATGGCCGGGTCGAGGCCGCCGTCCACGAGATCCTCCGGGAGATCGGCGAGGATCCCGACCGCCAGGGCCTGATCGGGACGCCTGGTCGGGTCCACCGGATGTACACCGAACTGACCGCCGGCTACCACGTCGATCCGGAGCGGCTGATCAACGGGGCCATCTTCGACATCGCGTACAGCGAGATGGTCGTCGTCAAGGAGATCCCGTTCTACTCGCTGTGCGAACACCACCTGCTGCCCTTCTTCGGCACCGCCGCCGTCGCCTACATCCCGAAGGGGCGCGTCATCGGGTTGTCGAAGATCCCGCGCATCGTCGAGATGTA
>JANMBS010000049.1:0-2618 GCA_031360525.1 Thermomicrobiales bacterium | reverse complement strand
CTCGGTGAGGTCATCACGGCCCTGCTGGGAGCCGACCTGCGCCTCGACGCAGTCGCCGAGCATCCGATCGACTGGTGGGGCGGCCACGGCGACGTCCGCGAGGATGAGCGCGGCCGGATCCCGCTCTCGTTCTCGGTCGTGGGGCGCAAGGGTCAGTCCGGGCCAGCCGGGCCTACGCCGCCGACAGCGCGCTGAACCGTCCGTCCGGCTCGCGGTCGACCTGGCTGACCATCAGGATCGCCGAGCGCTCGATCGGGCCGTAGATATGGGGGTACGGTGAACCCGGGACGTCGTACCGCCACGGAGCGTCAAGTGCATCGAGATCGAGGGTCAGGGCGAGGAACGGTCGTGGATCGGCCGCGTAGTAGCGGTCGAACGTGAGGCCGAGCGCCGCCACGCCGTCCGTGCAGTGTATGAAGCCTTCACTCTCGAGCGACCCGGCCTCATATGCCGCGACGGGATCTGTCGCCGACCACATCTCGCGCGGCACGAGGTGGAACGTCTCGCGCATCAGGTCGGCGTCTGGTCGACCGACAACCAGGCCCGATCGAGCGTGACCTGGATGACCGTCGCCCGGTCGGCGATGAGGGCGGCCCGCAGCGCTGGTTCGAAGTCGGCATCGCGCTCGACCCGGACGCCGCGCGCCCCGCAGGCTCGGGCGATGGCCGCGAAATCGACCGGTCCGAGGTCACTGGCGACACCGACGCCGGTCCCCCGGCGCTCCTGCCACATCCGGATGGTCCCGTAGCGTTCGTTGTCGAAGGCGACGACCACGACGCGTGCGCCGACGCGGACCGCCGTCTCGATCTCGGCCAGCGTCATCCCCAGCCCGCCGTCGCCGACCAGCGCGACGACCGGCCGGTCGCGATGGACCAGCGCGGCCGCGATCGCCGCCGGGAGTCCGTAGCCCATCGCGCCCGACGTCGGGCCGAGGAACGTGCCCGGACGTCGGAACCGGAAGCCGCGCCCGGCCCAACTCGCGAAATTGCCCGCATCCGTCGTCAGGATCGCGTCATCCGGCAGGACACGCCGGAGCGTGGCGATCGTCCGGCCGGGATGGACACCAGGGCCGTCCCACGGCGTGGAGTCGACGATCGAAGCGGCCTCGAAGGCCGCCCGGTCCTCGCGGTTGTTCGCCTGCCGGATGGCGACCAGCCCGGCCTCCAGGACGGCCTTGCCGAGCAGGCGTTCGTTGGCCGCCTTCAGGAAGGCCTTGGCATCGGACGCCACGCTGAGCGTCGGCGGCGTGGAACCCTTCGCCTCGCCCGGGACGAGGTCGAGGTGCGCCCACGGCAGCCCTTCGCGCGGCATCGCGTAGCCGAACGTCGTTGCCTCATTCAGCCGCGAGCCGATGACCAGCAACGCATCCGCCGCATCGAGCCTCGCCTGGACCGTCGGAGCCGCCCCGTAGCCGGCCATCCCGAGATAGAGCGGGTTGTCGTTCGAGATGACGTCGGCCCGCCGCCAGGCGGCGATGATCGGGACCTGGAGGAGTTCGGCGAAGCGGAGGAGTTCGGTCGAGGTGCGGGCGCGGAGCACGCCACCGCCGGCCAGGATGACCGGCCGATGAGCGGATGCCAGGAACTCGATGACGGCGCGGATCTCGTCGTCGGTGGCACGGACCGCCGCCGGACGGACACTGTCTGGGCGGGCGATCTCGGGGATCGGCTCGTCGAGGAGATCCTCGGGGAGCGACAGCAGCACAGGCCCTGGCCGGCCACCGAGAGCCTGGCGCACAGCCTCGGACATGGTGTCCGCCATCTCGTCGGCGGTGTGCGGTTCGGCGGCCCACTTGGCGAGCCCACCGAGCGTGGCGACCTGGTCGATCTCCTGAAAGGCCTCGCGGCCGAGGAAGGCGCGCTCGACCTGGCCGACCGCCACGAACATCGGCGTGGAATCCTGGAGCGCGGTGTGGATCCCGATGGCGAGGTTGGCCCCACCGACCGCGCGGGTCCCGAGCGCGATCGCCGGTCGCCCGGTCAGCTGGCCGTGCGCCTCGGCCATGAACGCGGCGGCGCCCTCGTGACGCGTGGCGATGACCCTGATCCCAGCGCCTTCGAAGGCGTCGAGGAGGCCGAGGAACGATTCGCCCGGCACCGTGAACGCATAGCGGACGCCGGCCGCCCGCAGGACGTCGGCGATATACCGGCCGACGGTCCGGGGCCCCTCGGCGGCTGCCGGCTCGAGATCGGGCTGGGCTGCCGGTCCCCCGACGGCGCTGCCTTCGGCATCGGGTGCCGGGTCGGCATCGTCGCCCGGTTCGGTATCGGGTGCCGGCTCTGCCGTCGGCAGCGGGTCACCCGGGGACTCGGGCCCTGGGACCGCCTCGACGTCGGGCGCCTCCGGAACGGGATCCTGCGCGGCCCCGTCGGTCGCCTCGGACCGGGTGCCGAGCGGTGCGGCTCCCGGCGCTGGCTCGAGAGCGGGAACGACCACGACATCGGGTACCTCGGCCCGCGGGGCCACGGGCTCGGACTCCGGCGGGGATCCGGTCTCGGCGGATGCTTCGGCGCCCGGTTGGGTCTCCTCCAACGGGGCCTCGGCTTCGGGCGAGGCCTCGGCCTCGGGTCCGTCCGCGGGGATCTGGTCGTCAGGCGGGGGTGCGGCGGCGAGCTCGG
>JANMBS010000032.1:0-2534 GCA_031360525.1 Thermomicrobiales bacterium | reverse complement strand
TCGGGCGTCGGCCGCGGGACCACGATCGTCACGAAGACGACGTAGACGACCATCTGCAGGAGCGGATCGAGGACCCACCAGATGTTGCCGAGGAGGGTGTCCGCCCCACGCTTCCGGATGTCGGCTTGGACGAGGTAGCGGACCAGGCGGCGTCGCGAGCGGATGTCCGAGATGGCCTCGCGGATCAGCCGAATGGCACCCCGGTCGCCGGCGGCATGTCGAAAGGCAGCCGGAACCTCACTCGTGGCGGACATCGGGCGGAAGGGTAACACCTCCATCACCGACTCCCCGCCGGACGTCGAAGAAGTGGTCCACGAAGCGTGCGCTGGCCCCGCCGCGCGACGCGCCGAGCTGTCGTTCGATGAACGCCGGGTAGCCCTCCATGTCGAACCGGCCGGACGCGATCGCGTCGATGATGCCGTCGGTGTCGACCACCTGGGTGCCGATCATCTCGGTCCGGTAGTCGAGGTAGAGGCCTGGATCGACCTCGTACGTGGCCAGGTCGCCGACGAGCAGGATGATCGGCCGCCCGAGCAAGGCGAACTCGACGATCGACGACGAGTAGTCCGTGATCAGGATGTCGGCCAGGGCCAGAAGGTCGTTGATGTCGCCGGTCGGGTCGGCGACGACGTCATAGCCACCTGTCGCGGTCGCCTCCGGAGCGAGGTTCGGGTGGGTCTTGAGGACCAGCGCATGGTCCGCGGGAAGGGCGGCACGGAGCTTCGGGGCATCCATCCCTGGCGCTGCGCGTTTCCCGACGCCACGGCCCCTGAAGGTCGGTGCGTAGAGGACGACCCGCCGTCCTGTCAGCTCCGGGTGGGCGTCGAGCACCCGTGTCCGGGCAGCCGCCAGGGCCGCTTCGTCGAAGAAGAAGTCGGTCCGCGGGGAGCCGAGGGCGAGCACCCGTTCGATCGGCGTCCGGAGGGCAGCGGCGTACGGCGCCCGCGTCCATTCACCGCCGACCACGACTGCGTCGTAATACCGATGGAGGAAGGTGCGCTCGGGTTCGGCGAGCGGCGTCGCCGTGTCGAGGCCGAAGCGCTTCAGTGCCCCGGCCGCGTGCCAGACCTGGACCACGGTCGTCGCCGGCCGATGCGGAGCGACGTGGACCGGCAGATACGCGTTGTCGATCACGAACAGGCGCGCCCTTTGGAGGTGGTACATCCCGCGCACCAGCCGCACGAGATATGCGAGCTTGCCCACCAGCCCGTAGCTGTACGGCTCGAGCAGGAGGACGTAGTCGAGCTCGGGGTGGCGCTCGACCATCGCCCGGTGGATGTGAAGCAGATTGCCGTCGAGGGTCGAGACGCGGGCCGTGGCGAGCACGACTCGGTCGCGCCGGACCTTCAGTCGCGAGAAGAAGACCCGCGCGACCCGGAGCATCGCGCTCGCCAGCAGGTATTCGAGCCGGCTCACGCGGCGCTAGGCCCGGGTGCGGACGACGATGTTCTGCCCGTCGAGGGTCTTCTCGGCGTCGCTCATCAATTGGGCGATGACGTCGGCAACGTCGCCCGGCTGCATGATCGAGGACGGATCCTCCTCGGGCGCGAGCTTGCGCCGCAGCTCGGTGGCGGTCCGGCCTGGCGAGATGCTATAGACCTTGATGCCGCTGCCCGCCAGTTCGTCGGCGAGCGTCGCCGACATCGAGACCACCGCCGCCTTCGACGACGCGTATGCGAGCCAGCCCGGTCGCGAGGTGATCCCAGCCGTCGACGCCACGTTCAGGATCTTGGCCGACCGGTCGTACATGTGGCGCGTCACCTCGCGGATCAGCAGCAGCATCGCGAAGACGTTGATGGTGTACGTCTTGACGATGTTGTCGGAACTCGTGTCGAGTAGCGACTGGGGGTCCGCGTAGCCCGCGATGTTGAGGAGGATGTCGATGCTTCCGTGCCGTCCGTGGATCCGTTCGACGAGGTCGGGGATGCCGTCAAGGTCCATCAGGTCGTAGGGGATCAGCTCGACGTCCTTGCCGTCACGTGCCATGGCCGCACCGGTCTCCTCGAGACCGTCCGCGTTGCGGGCGATGAGGACGAGCGTCGAGACATCCGGCTCGCGGCTCATCCGGATCGCCGCGGCTCGTCCGATGCCCTGGCTGGCGCCCGTGATGACGCAGACCTTTCCCACGTCAGCCCCCGCGGCCCATCACGTCGGCGTAGATCGCCTCGGCCGTGACGATGTCGGTCGGGACCGTGATCTTGACGTTGCGTTCCGACCCGGGCAGGATCCGGACCGGCTTGCCGGCGTGGTGGTGGAAGAGGCTGGCATCCTCGGTGAATGAGGTGCCCTCGCGACGGGCCGCTTCGTGTGCCTCGAGGAGCGTGGCCCGGTCGAACTTCTGTGGGAGCTGGACGTTGACCAGCTCGTCCCGCTCGAGCAGGTCCTCGACGTAGTCGCCCCCCTTGAGGACCGTGAACGGGATGGGGATCCCGAACATCGCGTTCGGGTCGGGGGCGGCGATGAGCTCGCGAAACTCTGCCACGGTCACCAGCGGCCGGACCGCCTCGTGGATGATCACCGAGTCGACCTCCGCG
>JANMBS010000029.1:0-6888 GCA_031360525.1 Thermomicrobiales bacterium | reverse complement strand
GCGGCATACGCCAGGATCTTCTCGCGCAGCGCCTCGGTCGCGCGCTGGACTGCCCGGCCGGTCGAGTAAGTGATGACGATTCCGCCACTGACCGGGGAGCGCGGTGCGGACGCGGTGTCCGCGGCCACGACCGAGACGTCGGCGGCGGCGATGCCCAGGCCCTCGGCGGCGATCGTGGCGAAGCCGGTCATCGTCCCGGAGATGTCGACCACCCCGGTCACCACCGTCACCCGGCCGTCGGCCTCGAGGCGGCAGATCGCCGAGGCCGGCTGGCGGCCACCCGGCCACGCCCCGGCCGCCAGGCCCACGCCCTCACCGGCGGGGAGCGATGCCCGATCTCGGTAGAGCGGATGGTCGGACAGGCGGAGGAGGCATTCGTCGAGCCCGATCCCGCCCCACGGGTCCCGTCGGCCATCTCGTCGCCGGGGGCGACGAGGTTGCGGCGGCGGAGCTCGATCGGGTCGATCTCGAGGCGTTCGGCCAGCTCGTCCACGAGCTGTTCGAGGGCAAAGGTCGCCTGGGGCGCCCCAGGCGCTCGATAAGCGCCGGTGGCGACCCGGTTGGTCTCGACCCCGTAGGCGACGATCTCGTGCGCGTCCCAGTGGTACGGACCGACGGTCAGGATCGCGGCGATCCCGTCGACGCTGTTCTCGGAGAAGCCACCGGTCTCGAAGCAGAGCCGGGCGCGCAGGCCACGGAGCCGACCGTCTCGCGTCGCCCCGGGTTCGACCTCGAGGATGGCGGCCGGGGCCGGGTTGGTCATCCGGAAGTCCTCGAGCCGGGTCAGTTCGACGCGGACCGGCCGGCGCAGGACCAGGGTCGCCGCGGCGGCCAGGGGGTCGATCACCATCGTCTTGCCGCCGAATCCGCCGCCGAGGATCGCGCCGGTCACCCGGACGGAGGCCATCGACCGCCCGAACAGCTTGGCCAGCTCCGAGCGCGTGTAGAACGTGCCCTGGGTCGCACTCGTGACGTGGAGGACCCCGTCATCGTCGAGCTCGGCCATCGCGACCTGCGGCTCGAGGTAGCCCTGGTGGACCCAACTCGTCGTGAAACGCCCCGTGACGACGATATCGCAGCCTGCCAGCGCCGCCCCTGCGTCACCGCGCCGGTAGCCGCTCCGGGCGACGACGTTGTCGGAGACCGGTTCGTCCGGAGTGAACATCTCGGCGCCGCCGCCGACCGCGGCATGCTGCGACTCGCCGGTTGCGCCTGCCTCCTCGAGCGGGCGCTCGAGTCGCGCCCGCGCGGCGCCAGGCACGACCGCACGATCGAGATCGAGGACCGGCTCGAGAGGGGTCGCCTCGACGATGACCAGCTGTGCCGCGTCGGCGGCCGGCTCAGGTGACTCGGCGACGACGAGCGCGAGCGGCTGGCCGGCCCACAGGATCTCGCGCCGGGCCAGCGGCTCGTGCGTCCGATCGGTCCCCTCGATGACGATCGGCAGGTCCGCGGCGGTCAGGACGGCGACCACGCCCGGGATCGCGAGCGCCGCCGAGGCGTCGATCCGCTCGATCAGCGCGTGCGCCGGGAGGGCCAGGACAGGCCGGGCGTGCAGCAGGCCGCGGGCGCCGATGTCGGCCGCGAAACGCGCCCGCCCGGTGACCTTGGGCTCGCCGTCGACGCGCGGGATGGAGCGCCCGATGGCGGTCGTCAGGGGATGCATGACGCCATTCTAGGCGGCGCCTCCTTGCTATCCTGACCCGGCTCGCCGACCCCTCGCGCCGGCGCCCCGCCCAGGAGGTCGCGTGAAGGTCACGAGTGTCCGGACCACGGTCGTCGGGACGCCGTGGCGCGAGCTGGTCTTCGTGGAGCTCGAGACCGACACCGGCCTGACCGGCGTCGGCGAGGTCCGGCCGGTTAACAAGACGGACTCGTTCCTGGCCACCGTCGAGGAACTGGCCGGTCGCTACGTGATCGGTGCCGACCCGTTCGACACCGAGCGGCTGGCCTGGGCGATCGAGCGCCTCGAGTACGGCCGGCCGAGCGAACACGGCCAGTCGGCGCTGGCCACGTTCGACATCGCCGCGTTCGACCTGATCGGCCAGGAGCTGGGCGTCCCCGTCTGGAAGTTGCTCGGCGGCTGCTTCCGCGACCGGGTACCGGCCTATGCCAACGGCTGGTACCAAGCCGACCTGGACCCGGGACGGATCGCCGAGCTCGCACGGGACGTGGTCGCCCGGGGCTATCGGGCGATGAAGCTCGACCCGTTCGGGGCTGCGAGCGTCCGCCTCTCGGCGAGTGATCGGCGGCGGGCCATCGCGGTCGTGGCCGCGGTCCGGGAGGCCATCGGTCCCGACATCGGTCTGATGATCGAGATGCACGGCCGTTTCTCGCCCGACACCGCGGCCGGCGTCGCGGCCGCCCTCGAGCCGTACGACCCGCGCTGGCTCGAGGAGCCGGTCCCACCGGAGAATGCGGCGGCCCTCGCCCGCGTCCGGCGAGCCACCACCGCCCCGATCGCGACCGGCGAGCGGATCCACTCGATCTGGGACGCGGCCCCATTCGTGGAGGGCGGCGACGTCGACATCGTCCAGGCCGACCTGACCCATTTCGGCGGCTTCACCGGGATGCGCCGGCTGGCCGGCCTGACCGAGGCGCACTACCTGACGCTCGCGCCCCACAACGTCGGCGGACCCGTGGCCACGATGGCCAACGTCCACCTGGCCGTGGCGACCCGGAACGTCGACATCCTCGAGTATTTCAACGATTTCGCGGACCCGTGGGTGAGCGAGCTGGTCGACGCGGCCCCGGCTGTCGACCCGACAGACGGCTGCTTCGCCCTCCCCGATCGTCCCGGGCTCGGCGTCCGACTGGACCACGATGCGTGCGCCCGCCATCCTCGGACGGGCGCTCGCCTCAAGCTCTTCGTCGAGGGCTGGCAGAAGCGCGAAGGCGGCTGACGGGGGAGCGTGCCCCTCCGAGTCGTCGAACTGGACGGAGGAGGACGAGCGATGTTGAAGAGGATCGTTGGCCTGGGGATCGTCGGCATGGGCGCGGGCATGGTCGCGGCGGCGGCAACCGCCCTGAATGTCAAGCGCAGCCTCGTCCCGACAACGGATCCGTCGGCCGACGACATCGTGGCCGTGGCGATCTTCGGACCGCTCGAATTCCATAGCACCTCGCGCAACTTCCGCGGCGGTCGGCTGGAGTGCTGGTACGGCGGCGGGGTGCTCGACCTGCGCGACGCGACGCTCGCCCCGGAGGGCGCCACGCTCCAGGTGCGTGCCGTCTTCGGCGGCGGCCAGATCCTCGTGCCGAGTGACTGGAAGGTCGTCTCGACCGTCCGCGGGATGGGCGGCTTGCAGGACATCCGCGAGGCGAAGGGCTACGCCGCCGACGCCCCCGAACTCGTCATCGAGGGAATCCTGATCGCCGCCGGGTTCGCGGTCATGACGGAGCTCAATGCCAGCCAGGCCGATTGGCAGACGGATTCCGAGGCCCTCCGGGACAACGATGAGCTCGACCTGGCGACGGACCCGACGTCGGCGTCCTAACGGCGGGGACAGAAGGGGGCCGTCATCGCATCGCGCTCACATGTTCAGCGGCGATGACGAGTTTGACCCGAGCGTGGTCGCGACCTCCGTACCAGGGATACGGCGTGCCGAGGTACTTGCGAGACAGGGTCTCGATGTGCTCAACGGCTCCGTCGGTCGTCAGCCGCAGGACGCGACCTCGGATCTGGAAGTAGTTCGAAGGATCTGCCGGATCTGCAATGGTCACCGCTACGCGGGGATCGCGCTCGAGATTCCGCACCTTTACGTGTGTCTTCACGCTGTTCACCACAACGTGCTCACCGTCAGTGTCCACCCACACCTGCGTGAGCTGGGGTGAACCGTCTGGCATGGTCGTGGCGATGAAGGAGAGACTCGGCTCACGCAGAAGGGCGATCAGCTCGGTGGGCAGTTTCACTCGACAACCTTTCGACGGTGCGGCCGTGAGACGGACGCCTCAATCCTGACCGCCCGACGATCTGTCCATCCTCGGGCGCGGAGTGCGGGCGCGCCTATTTTGATTGTGTACAAGCTTTGTCGAATGTAGCATGGGCACCTGAGCCTTGACAAGCAATAGACAACTTGGCTACTGTGCGACCACCTTGTACAAAGGGTGGACATCCGCCTCCCGAGAGGCTGCTCCGAGCCACCGCGAACAACACAGGAGTCTCGTCAATGGATCGCCGATCCCAGCTGCGGACAGCGCTCACCGCTCCAGCACGACATGCGGCCCCCATCGCTCCCGCGCGCACGAGTTGTCAGAGGTCGCGCAGATGTCGGGCGCGCCACCCGCAGATCGTGTTTGACAAGCGGCGCGGAATCTCGTGACAGGAAACCCGCCCGTGACTTCCGAGCGGTTCCCCATCGGGGTCGGCCGGCGTTCAAGGTTCGTGCTTCTCTTGTTCGGCGTCCGGCCAGCCAATGCCTTCGTCGATCTCGGCGACGACGAACTCGATGCTCATTTCGGCTTCCTCCGGTTCCGCACAGCGACGAGCAACCTCGCCTCGTGGCGCGTCGAGGGCCCGTGGCGGTGGATCACCGCGATCGGCGTCCGTTTCAGCGTCCATCAGCACGACCTTACGTTCGACGGCACGAATCGCGGAGGCGTTCGGGTCGACTTCAGGGAACCCGTCTCCCGGATGGGCGTTCGCGTCCCGGCCCTCTATCTGACAGTCGAGGACATCGAGGGCTTCGCCGCCGCCTTAGCCGAGCGTGGGCTTCCGCGGGGTGACGCGAGGAAGGCGCCACGCCTGCGATCCCCGGCCCTGCCAGACGTACGCCCGATGCCTCGAGGCACAGCACGCCGCGGTTCCAGAGGGTCTGGGGTTCCCGGTCATCGAGTTTCTGGGTGGGGCCGCGACCAAGCGAACGCTCGGTTGAGGCAGTGAACGCGTCTCCCGGGTCCATCGATTTGGCGTTGCATGGGTCTGTTGCCAGGCGCACCGTCGGATCGGCGCCGCTCCGGCTTCGGGTCACGTCCCCCGTGGACGAGGCCGACCGGGCCGTGCTCGTGCGCTTGGCCGACGGGGAGCTCGATGCTCTCGAGGATCTGTATGACCGCTACAAGACCATGGCCTACTCGATCGCATACCGCATCACGAATGACACCACGCTCGCCGAGGATGTGGTCCAGGACGCATTCCTGGGCTGCTGGCGGAACGCTGCGCGCTACGTCGAAGGCCGCGGCAGTGTGAAGACGTGGCTGCTGGCGATCGTCCACCACCGTGCAATCGATGCCCTCCGCCGTCGTCGCCCGACGACCGAACTCCCGGATCTCGAATTGCCGCCTCCCGCAGCGCTGACCGAGCCCGACGTCTGGAAGGAGGTCGCGGCCGGCCTCGATGCCGAGCTGGTACAGCGCGCTCTGGCTGAACTGTCCGAGGTCCAGCGCGAGGCGCTCGAGCTCGCCTATTTCGGCGGGCTGACCCAGCAGGAGATCGCGGACCGGACGGCGACCCCGCTCGGGACCGTCAAGAGCCGGATGCGGCTCGGATTGATGGCCATGCGCCGGCGTCTGGAAGAGGCGACCGCGTGAACGGGCGGGACGACGTGGTCGAGCTGACCTGCGACCAGGTTCGAGAGATGGCAGGCGCCTACGTGCTGGACGCCCTCGACCTGGCCGAGCTGGCGGCCGTCCGCGCGCATCTGGCCACCTGCGGGGAGGCGCACGAGGAGATCGCCGAACTGGGCGGCGTGCTGCCCGCCCTGGCCGAAAGCGTGCCGCTGGTCGAGCCTCCCGAAGGCCTCAAGGCTCGGATCATGGCAGCGGCAGCCGCCGATCTCGAGGAGCGCACGGCAGCCCAGGGTCCCGCGCCCGTGGCGGGCTCGGCACCGCTGGCCGCCACTGCCCAGACTCCCGTCGCGTCGGGGCCCGGGCCGATCCCGTTCCCGAGCGAGCCGGAGCGCACCGCACGCCGCACTGGGTCCTCGATCGGGAGATGGACGCTGCCCATCGCCGCGGCCCTCGCGATCGTCGCGCTAGGCGGCTGGAACCTGCTGCTCCAGAACCAGCTCAACGCGTCCCAGAGCTACGAGCGCGGTGTCGCTGCCGTCCTCGACGCGGCTGCGCGGCCGGGCTCGCTCACGGCGATCCTGACGTCCGACGACGGCACCGGCTCGGGCTTTGGTGCGGTCACCGCGGACGGGAAGGTCACGCTCGCGATGCACGACCTTGCCCCGACCTCAGGGAGCACCGTCTACACGACCTGGGCGATCGGTGGGGACGGGGTGCCGGTCGCGCTCGGAGACTTCACGGTGGGGAGTGGTGGGATGGGAGCCTTCGAAGCTCCGACGCCACCGCTTGCGAGCGGCACGGTCCTCGCGCTGACCCGGGAGCCGACCTCGGGTCTCCAGGCGCCGACCGGGCCGGTCGTCTCGAAAGGCGTGGCGACCCCGCCGGCCTGACCGATCAGTCGGTCGCTGTGGCGACCCCGTTCCCGCTGCCGAGCAGTCCGAAGACGTCCAGCGGCCAGTAGCGCAGCCACGCTCGCCCGACGACGCTGTCGACCGGGACGGTCCCGAAGACGCGCGAGTCGACGGAGTTCCCGCGATGGTCGCCCATCACGAAGAGCTCGCCGTCGCCGACGGTCCACGAGGACTCGCCCGAGGCCTCCGTCGGGTCGGTCGGACCACTCGGATCCGTCTTGAACAGGTATGGCTCGTCGAGGACCGTGCCATTCACGGCCACCCGGCCGCCCTCGAGGATCTCGACCCGGTCACCCGCCCGGCCGATCACCCGCTTGATGAAGGGGGTGCCGCCGTCCGACCAGGAATCGGGAGGCTCGAACACGACGATGTCGCCGAGGTGGTAGGCGTCGAAGCGCGGCGTCAGCTTGTCGACCAGGACGTAGTGCCCGGGCTCCAGCGTGCGCTCCATCGACATCTGCTTGACCTC
>JANMBS010000028.1:0-2800 GCA_031360525.1 Thermomicrobiales bacterium | reverse complement strand
CGTCTTCGAAGTCGCCCTGGGTCGGCGCTCGGCGTCGGCGGACGAAGCCGCGATCGAGCTCGATGGCGATGCCGTCGCATTCGACGCCAGTGGTGTCGACCAGGTCGTCTACCGCCTCGCACCGAACCCCGGCGAGCCAGCCCGACCACTGGCACGCATCGCCTCGGGCGGGGAGCTGTCGCGCGTCGCGCTGGCCATCAAGACCGTGCTGGCCGAGGCGGACGAGACGCCTGTGCTGGTCTTCGACGAGGTGGACACGGGGATCGGCGGGCGAAGCGCGGACCCGGTCGGGCGCAACCTGTGGGCGCTGGCGCGGCGGCACCAGGTCCTGTGCGTGACCCATCTCCCGCAGATCGCCGCCCATGCCGATGCCCACTACCGGATCGCCAAGCGCGAGCGCGACGGCCGGACGATCACCGAGATCGAGCATCTCGACCGCGAGGGCCGGATCGTCGAGCTCGCCCAGATGCTCGGCGGTGACGCAGGCGGTGCCGCGACCCTGGCCAGCGCGCGCGAGCTCCTCGAGGACCTGGCCGACCGCGGCGGCGAGCGCCGTCCCGGCCGTCCGCCGTGCCTCCGACAGGGCACCGGCGGCGGCCGCCACGGCCTCCAGCAGGGAGGAATCCTCGCGTTCGCGCCGGGCACGCTCGCCATCAAGACCGCGCATGCGCTCGAGTTCGGCGACCGCGCGCTCGCCGTGGGCGATGACCTCGGATTCGCCGTCGCCGTAGCGGCGTTCGAGAGCATAGATGGTGCCCAGCCGCTCCTCCAGGCTGGCAAGCGTCGCCGGATCGTGCTCGATCCCGTCGGCCAGGCCGCGGACCTCGGCCGCGACGTCCTCCAGTTCGGCCTCCAGGCCCGCAAGTCGTTCGGCCAGCGCCTCGAATCGTGGGTCAAGACGGGCCAGGCCGCGCGATTCGCGCACGGCCATCGCGGCGGCATCGCGGGCGCCGGCACCGTCGCCGGTCAACGCCTCACGGACCGCGGCCGCTCCCCGGGCGATCGCCTCGCCATGCTGAGCGGCCGATAGCCGGGCCCGGATCTCATCGGCCTCACCGGGTCTGAGGCCAGCGCCCGCGATCTCGGCCGCCTCGTGCTCGAGCAGATCCACGCGTCGCGCGAGTTCGCGCGGGTCGATCGACAATTCCGCGAGGGCGGCACGGTTGGCACGCCAGCGCTCGACGACATCGGCCGTGGTCGCGCGTGCTGCGGCATGCCCGCCGTATGCATCGAGCAGGTCGCGCTGCCATCGCTCATCGAGCAGTCGCTGCTGGTCGTGTTGGCCATGGATCTCGACCAGCGGACCGATCTCGTCGGCCAGTCGGGAGGCGGTCGTCGCGATGTCGTCGAGCCGGGCGGTCGACCGGCCGCCGGTGGCCACCTCACGGACCGCGATGAGCGGCTCGGGCAATCGATCGAACAGGGCCTCGACCCGGGCGGACTCGGCGCCGTGTCGGATCAGTCCCGTGTCCGCCCGCGACCCGCGGACCAGCCCGAGAGCATCGATCAGCAGGCTCTTGCCCGCACCCGTCTCGCCCGTGATCACGTTGAGGCCCGGCCCCAGCGTCAGGCGCAGGCGGTCGATCAGTGCCAGGTCGCCGACGGTGAGCTCGAGGAGGCGCCCAGCGATCACGATGCGCTCACGACGGCAACAGCGCCACCTTGTGGCGGAGCAGGTCCCAAAACGGTTGGGCGCCTTCCGGCGCGATGAGCCGGATCGGCCGTTCCACAGCGTGGACCTCGACCACGTCGCCGACACGGACCCGGATGTCCTCGCGACCGTCGACCGAGACGAGGGCCTCGTAGGCGTCGACGACCGTGCAGCGGACCACCTGCTGCGGGCTGACCACGACCGAGCGGATGGCCGACAGGTAGGCCGCGATCGGCGTCACGACGAGGTTCCGGCTGACCGGGTCGAGGATCGGGCCACCTGCCGAGAACGAATAGCCTGTCGAGCCGGTCGGGCTGGAGACGACCAGACCGTCGGCGATGAACGTCGCGAGGTGGGTGTCATCGATCGCAACATCCAGGCGGCAGACGCGTGCCAGCGAGCCACGGGCGACGACGATGTCGTTGAGAGCGAAGTGGCGTGCGTCGTCGATCGGCGTGCCATCGCGCAGGATCCGGCCCTCGAGCGCCATCCGCTCGTCGATTGTGAAGCGGCCCTCGGCGATCTTGGCGAGGACCTGGTCGAGTTCGCCGGCCTCGGCCTTCGACAGGAAGCCGACCTTGCCGAGGTTGATGCCGAGGATCGGCACGTCGACCTCGGCGACCGCACGAACTGCGCGCAGGAACGTCCCGTCGCCGCCGAGGACGACGAGGGCATCGGTCGTCCCCAGTTCGCGGACGAGGACCTCCTGGTCGCCCGACTGGGCCTGCCAGTGGTCGATGCCGTGCACCTGGCACCAGCCCGCTGCCCGGGCACTCAGCTCGATGGCTGCCTCGATCGTCGGGTTGTAGGCGAAGCCGATCCGCTTGACGGTCACGGTCGAGGGGCCTCGGGCGGAGGTGCGATCGCGGCCGGGTCCGCGGGCGCCTCCGGTGCCGATGCGAGGTCCGCCCATGCGCCCGGTGCGATCGCCCAGTCCTCGGGCGTGTGTGGTCCGGCCGTCTCGGTCACCTCGGCGATGCGTTCACCCAACTCCGCGCAGCTCGGGCCTGCGGCGAGATGGACCAGGAACTCGCGATTGCCCTCCGGTCCAGTGATCGGTGAGGCGATGACCGCACGCGTGCCCAGACCGTGGCGCCGGGCGTTGGCGACCGTTCGCTCCAGGACCTCTCGGTGGATCGCCGGGTCGCG
>JANMBS010000006.1:0-3630 GCA_031360525.1 Thermomicrobiales bacterium | reverse complement strand
ACGCGCTCGAACCCGGCCTCTGAGTTCGAGATCGTCTCGACCGGCGCGCACCAGACCTCGGCCGCCGGCGAGATCCTGGTCGTGATCACGATGCCGATCTGGTCGTTGCCCTGAGCCATCCGTGTCTGGCCGGTCGCGGTCCGGCGTGCGTCGTGCGTCGTCCTGGTCGCGTCGATCTCCAGCCAGGCTGCCGGGTTGCCGCCGCCCCCGAGCATCGTCACCGTCCACTCGAGCCCGAAAATCGCCTCGATCGTGAGCTCCGATCGGTTGGTGAGCTTGACCGCTTCGGTCAGGGTCGGCGAACGACGATCGCCGCCGAGCGTGAACGTCTTGTCGATTCGAACACTTGCGGCGGCGCCATGGCGTCCGGTCCTCACCGACGCGTGACGGCGCGCGACGAGCCGATCGAGCTCGAGCTTCACGATCTCGTAGGCGCCCTCGACCGCATCGCCGAGCTCGACCGCCTCAGCGGTCTCCCACATGATCTGGTCCGTCCCGGGCGCCAGGAACCGGACCAGCCCCGAGCGGCGCTCGTACTGGTCGTAGTGGAGCATCGCCGCGAGGCCCGGCTCCTTGACCAGGAAGATCTCATGGATCGACGTCGGGGCGTCACCCGCCGCCGGGGCCGGATCGGCGGACTCGTCGGTCTCGACATGGTCCCGCAGCTTCTGGTGGTAGGCCTCGGGGCGTCGGCGCAGCACCGCACATGCGTTGTGGCGGACCGGCCGGAGATCCCAGCCGCTGATCCCGGCGCCCTCGGCCAGGTCGATGGAGACGACCTGGCCGGGACCCGCCAACCTCACCTCGTCGTGGCCATCGAGGTCGAGGTCGCGCCGTTCGGCCTCGTGCAGCCGGCCGGCGTCCGTCTCGGCCAGGTCCTCGGCCGCGATCAGGTGCTCGTAGGTCGCCAGGCGCATGTGGCTGATGTAGATCCCGCCGAACAGTCCGTGCCAGTACGTGTCGTTCGACTGCCCCTGGTAGAGGTGGTCGACGGCGCGCGTCCGCTCGTCGCCCGGGGTCATCGCGTCGACCGCGTCCGAGGTCCGCAGCATCTGCTTGTGCATGTCGTTGATCTCCCGGTAGCGCACCTGGAAGTTGCGCCAGAACGCGCCGCGCAGCCAGCGAGCCTCCGGGCGATGCTCGGCCACCGCACGATGAAGCGTATCGGCGAACGCGAGGCTCTCCTCGGGCGGCAGTGCCCACTCGCCCATCTCCGCATAGGAGCCGGTCGGCACGTAGACACGACCGATCGGGGGGTGCCCCGTGAGCCAGTCCGTGGGGGTCGTGGTGGTCAACCATTCGCTGTTCGCGTCGAGCGCATCGAAAAAACGGTCGACCCATCGGCGCTTGCCCCAGCAGTGTTCCCAGGTCGTCGGCCACGCCCCGAACTTCTCGCCGTCGTCGCCCATCATCCCGACGCGCCCGCCGTCCTCGGTGGCGTGCAGCCGGAGATAGTCGATGACCTCCTCGACGGTCCGGAACGGGATCCGGTAGCGCAGGCCCTGCTCGGTCCCGAACACGCGCAGGAGCTGGCCCTGGTCCTCGGTCGTGTATGGCCCCCACAGGTCCTCTTCGGGGATCGCCGCGGACCGGAAGTGGGCGTCATCCAGGATCGTCCAGTCGTAGCCGGCCGCGACCAGGGAGGTCGGCAGGTCGGGCTCCCACACCCGTTCGGCGAGCCAGGCACCGACCGGTCGCACGCCGAAGAGCGCCTCGAGTTCCTCGCTCATGCGCATCGCCTGGCCGATCCGATCTCGCTCCGGGAGCGAAGCGAGGACGGGCTCGTAGTACCCGCCGCCGACGATCTCGACCTGGTGGCGGGCCACTAGGACCGAGAGGCGCTCGATGAAGTCCGGGCGTTCGGCCCGGAGCCATTCCAGCAGGGGACCGGAATAGTGGAGCGAGAGCCGGACGTGTGGGTGGCGTTCGAGGGCCGCGACCATCGGCTGGTACGCCTGGTCGTAGACCTCGGCCATGACCCAGCCGAAGTTGCCGACCGGGTGGTGGTTATGGATCGCGAGCGCGAGCGAGATCCGCGGTGCCATGCGCGGGCGGGATCAGCCGGCTTCTGTGACGACGGGCGCCCCGGTCACATCAAGAGACGGCTCTTCGGCCGAGGCGGCCGCCATGGCGGCATCGCGGAGCGCTTCATCGCTCCCTGCCGCCTCGGGCGCCACGTCCCCGGCAGGCGCCTCGGCCGCCGGCAGGTACAGGTGCTCGGTGTATTCGTGGAGCATCCGCGTCGACGAGAAGCGCCACAGGGCACTTGACATCGCGCGACGCATGACCTTGATCCAGCCCTGTGGCACGCCCTCTGCGTCTCGCTCGTAGTACGTCGGGACGATCTGTTCCTCGAGGATGCCGTAGAGGTCCTGCGCATCACGCCAGTCCTGCGCCGCCTCGTCAGGGTCGATATCGCGGGTGCCGATCGCCCAGCCGTTGTCCTGCTCGTATCCCTCGTCCCACCAGCCGTCGAGCACGCTGACGTTGGGGACGCCGTTCTGGGCGGCCTTCATCCCGGACGTCCCCGACGCCTCGAGCGGCCTCCGCGGGTTGTTCAGCCAGACGTCGACGCCCTGCACGAGGAAACGAGCGACGCGCATGTTGTAGTCCTCGAGGATGAACACGCGGCCGCGGAGTTGCGGCGCGCGCGAGCGCTGGAAGATCTCCTGGATGACGCGCTGGCCGGGGCGGTCGGCGGGGTGCGCCTTGCCGGCGAACACGACCTGGACCGGGCGATCGCTGTCGGCCAGCATCTTGGCCAGCCGATCGATGTCGGTGAACAGGAGCCCGGCCCGCTTGTACGTCGCGAACCGGCGCGCGAAGCCGATCGTCAGGACGTCGGGGTCGAGGGCGCGTTCGAGCTCCGCCAGGACAGATGGTGCCTCGCCGTGGCGGGCGAACTGGCTTCGCAGCCGACCGATCGCGAAATGGGCCAGCTCGCGCTTCTGGCGGAGGTGCGCGTCCCACAGTTCGCGAGCCGGGACCTCGTCGACATGCTCCCAGAACCGGCCGCCCTCGCTCTTCTCGTCGAGGTCGTCGAAGTCGGCGCCGAGGTCCTCGAGCAATTCGGCGATCGGCTCGCCGACCCAGGTCGGCCCGTGGATGCCGTTGGTGATGCCCAGGATCTGGTGGTCGATGACCCCCTGCCAGGTCGCGTTGGCGGTTACGGCATGGAGCTTGCTCACGGCATTCGCGCCACGGGTCAGGCGAAGCGAGAACGCGGTCATGTCGAATTCGTTGGGATCGCCATCGACCCCGAGGCCGAGCTGAAGGATGTTCTCGACCGGGACGCCGCCCGCGTCGAGCAGCGGTCCCGCCACGCGCCGGACGAGGTCGGACTCGAAGCGTTCATTGCCGGCCGAGACCGGGGTATGGATGGTGAACACGCTGTCATGGCGAACCGCGGACCAGGCCTCGTCGAGGGTGACCTTCGACGCCACATACTCGCGGGCGCGCTCCGCCAGCAGGAAGGCCGAGTGGCCCTCGTTGAGATGCCAGACGGCCGGCGTCAGCCCGAGGGCCCGGATCGCCCGGACGCCCCCGACCCCGAGCACAAGCTCTTGGTGCAGCCGCATCTCGCGACCGCGGACGTACAGGATGTGCGTGATCGGGCGGTCCGGCAGCGAG
>JANMBS010000596.1:0-2098 GCA_031360525.1 Thermomicrobiales bacterium | reverse complement strand
GAAGCTCTCGCCGCTGCCTTCGACCTTGAGGTCGGAACCGGCCAGCGTCTTGTGGGTCCCAGCCAGCGTTTCCGGGGTCAGGCGACCCTGGACGACGTGGTAGGTCAGGACCTTGGACAGCAGACCGGACGGATCGGCCATGGCCGAGTCGAGGGTCGCCTTGTCCATCGCCGCGAATGCGTCATTGGTCGGCGCGAAGACGGTGATGTCCTTGGCGTTGTTGAGGGTGTCACCGAGCTTGGCAGCGGTGACGGCGGTCACGAGGGTCGAGAGGACCGGATTGTTCGAGGCGGCGGTGGCGACCGGAGCGGTGGCCATGCCCTCGAAGCTGCCGGCGCCGGTGGCCGGGACCGCGGAGCAGGCGGCACCGAACGTGGTGCCATCCATCATCGCGGCGCTGGCAGACGGGGCGGCCATCGACGGCGCCATCGAAGCGGCGGGTGTCGCGCCGGCAGTTGCGGGAGCGGTCGTGGTGCCAGCGTTGGAGCAGGCTCCGACGAAGACCGCGGCCATGATGAGGCCGGCAAAGGCCCCGGTTCGAGTTCGCTTGTTCACGTGGTTCTCTCCTGTGTGTCGACCCGACCCGATGTCGGTGCCGTGGATTGGTTTGACCACCCGGCGCGATTGCCCGGGCGACGTGTGGCGACCGGTCAGGTCACCGTCATGACGACGGAGTGCCAGCCCGTGGCCCCCTCGGGGAACGGCGCGGCGCGCGTCTCCGGCTGTGTCTCGCCGGTGGCGTCCGTGGCACGGACCTCGAGGGTGTGCCTGCCTGGCAGCGCATCCCAGTCGAGGACCCATTGGCGCCAGGTGTCGATGGTGTCGATGGCGGCCAGGCGAGCGTCGGTCCACTCTCCGCCATCGATCCGGACCTCGACCCGATCGATGCCGCGGTGTTGTGCCCAGGCGACGCCGGCGATGGCGACCTTTCCCGCCGGGACCCGTGCCAGTGGCTTGGGGGCGTCGATCCGCGACATCGTCTTGATCGGCGCTTCCTTGACCCAGCCGCGCTCGACCCAGTACGGGTCGTATGCGTCGAAGGTCGTCAGTTCGAGCTCGACAAGCCACTTGCAGGCCGACACGTAGCCGAACAGCCCGGGCACGATCATCCGGACGGGGTAGCCATGGACCGGCGGCAGCGGCTCGCCGTTCATCGCGATGGCCAGCATCGCGTCGCGACCGTCGAGCGCGACCGCGGTCGGCGTGCCGATCGACATGCCGTCGATCGAGCGCGACACGATCTGGTCGGCGCCGGGCTGGACGCCGGCTTCCTCGAGGACGCTCGCGAGCGGGATGCCGATCCAGCGAGCGTTGCCTGCGTACTCGCCGCCGACCTCGTTGGAGACGCAGGTCAGGGTGATGTCGCGTTCGATCGTCGGGTAGGCGAGCAGATCGGCGAGGGTGAGCGTGACCTCGCGGTCGACCATGCCGTGGATCCGGAGGCGGTACTCGTCAGGGGCGATGGCCGGGATCTGGAGGGCGGTGTCGACCCGGTAGAACGCGTCGTTCGGGGTGATGAACGGGGCAACGCCGTCGATACCGAGGTCCGCTCCGGCCCGGACCGCGGCGAGCGGCTCGAGTGGGGCGGGGATGGCCGGGCCACCGGCAGCGGCGACCGCGGCCGTCCGACGCGACGCGACCAGGATGCCGAGTCCACCGGAGGCGAGGATGAGGCCACCGGTCGCCGCGCCGGCGGCAAGGAACCGACGACGCGTGACGCCGTGCACGCCATCGCCGTCCATGACCCCGGGGTCGGTCCGACCGGCGGCTTCGCGTTCGAGGACGATGAGGATCGCGATGCCGACGGCAGCGCCGACGAGCGCCGGGATGACGCTGATGAGCGAGCCGCCAGGCCGCAGGAACGCGGCGAGGGCGCCGATCACTCCGAATGCGCCGATCGCCGGCACGGCGAGACGGGGGCGTCGGAGCCCGATCAGGCCGATTGCGATCGCCGCGATCGCCAGCACCACGCCGATGCCACCGAGCAGCGCGATCTTGTCGTTGGCGCCGAACGTGCGGATGGCAAAGGACTTGAGCCACTCCGGGGTCAGGTCGATGAAGGTCGCACCGACCGCGAGCAGCGGCGATGCCGCGGGGG
>JANMBS010000566.1:0-2851 GCA_031360525.1 Thermomicrobiales bacterium | reverse complement strand
TCGCGCTCGAGCCGGGCGACGAGGTGACGATCGGCGCGTTCCACGTCATGCCGTTCCGGGTCGGTCACTCGATCCCGGACGCGATGGGGATCGCCCTGCGGACCCCGATCGGGACGATCGTCCACACCGGCGACTTCAAGTTCGACCACACCCCGGTCGACGGCAAGCTGTCCGACTTCGCGATCCTTGCCCGGCTCGGACAGGAGGGCGTCCTGTGCCTGCTGTCGGACTCGACGCGGGCCGAGAACCCGGGCTACACGCCATCGGAGCGGACGGTCGGCGAGGCCTTCCGCGAGATCATGGAGCCACTGGACGGTCGGGTCATCGTGGCGACCTTCGCGAGCAACATCGCTCGCGTCCAGCAGGTCCTCGACGCGGCCGCCGACATGAACCGCAGCGTCTCGGTCATCGGGCGCTCGATGGAACAGAACTTCCGGATCGCGACCGATCTCGGCTACCTCACCTATGACCCGTCGCGAATCGTGCCCAAGGACAAGATCAAGGACCATCCCGACGCCAAGCTCGTCATCGCCACGACGGGCGCCCAGGGCGAGCCGATGGCCGGCCTGGCCCGGATGGCCAACCGCGATCACCGCTTCGTCGAGATCCAGCCGGGCGACACGGTCATCGTCAGTGCCAGCCCGATCCCGGGCAACGAGGAATCGGTCTCGCGCACGATCGACAACCTGTTCAAGGCCGGCGCGAACGTCTACTACCACACGATCAAGCGCGCCCACGTCTCCGGGCACGCCAGCCAGGAGGAGCTCAAGCTGATGCTCGGGCTGACGAAGCCGAAGCACTTCATCCCGATGCACGGCGAGTTCCGGATGCAGGTCCAGCACGGCCGCCTGGCGATCGAGACCGGCGTCGCACCGGAGAACGTCTTCATCATCGAGAACGGGACGCCGATCGAGTTCTACGCCGACGGCTCGGCACGGCGCGCCACACCGGTCGCCGCCGGCTACGTCTATGTCGACGGGCTGTCGGTCGGCGATGTCGGGGACATCGTCCTGCGCGACCGGCGCGCCCTCGCTAACGATGGGATGTTCATGATCGTGGTCACCGTCGACAAACAGACGGGCTCGGTGATCGGCAAGCCCGAGATCATCACACGCGGCTTCGTCCATCTCAACGAGCAGGACCCCATCATGAAAGAGGCCCTCGAGCGGGTGATCGAGTCCATCCATACCCCCGGCGACCACATCAGCGAGATCGGGCTCCTCAAGACCCAGATCAAGGACGGCGTCTCGCGCTTCCTGTACGAGCAGACGAAGCGGCGGCCGATGGTCTTCCCGGTCGTCGTCGAGGTCTGACATGGCGACGCGCCGGCGGACGACCGCCCGCAAGACACCTGCTCGCCCGTCCCGGGCGCGGCCGAAGAGCGCCCTCGGCCGGCGGCTGACCCCGGACGTCGTCCGCTCGATCATCGGCCTGACGCTGCTTGTGCTCGGAGCGATGACGCTCATCGCGCTGACGCTCCCGGGTCAGGGCACGTTGACCAGCTGGTGGACGGATGTCTTCTCGCCCTGGTTCGGCGCCATGCGCTGGGTGGCACCGTTTCTTCTGCTGCTCGCAGGCTGGTGGCTGGAATGGGGTCCGGGCGCGCGCCCGAATTCCGGGTGGGGGATCACGCTCCTGGGACTCGCGATCACCTACACCGGCATCGCCGGCGCGGCCCAGGTCGTCAACGTCTCCGGCGGGCGGGTCGGTCGGGCGCTCTCGGGGATCCTGGTCGACCTCTTCTCGGCGCCCGGCGCGTTCGTCCTGCTCGTCGGACTGGCGGTCTTCGGCGTGATCGTCGCGTTCGGGATCCCGTTGCGACAGCTCACCAAGCCTGTCGCAGGAACCGCCCGATGGATGGGCACGACCGCTGCGGCGTCACTCAAGCGGACGCCGGCCGAGGAGGAGGACGCCGCCGCCGCGGACGCCGCATCTGCGGCCGGGGCATCGTCCAGTGCCAAGAACGGCCGAACGAACGGCAAGACCGTCCCGGCCGCGCCATCACCCGGTCAGACAGGCGCCTGGGGCGACGACGAGAACGCCATCCCGACCGCCATCCCGAGCAAGGGCCAGACGTCCAACACGTTCGCCCCGGCACGCGGGGCGACCTCGGCCACGCTGGTCCCGTTGCGGGCCGCACGCGACCCCGACGACGTCACCGACGCCAGCGATTCGCCGCTGACCAAGGACCGCATCGAGTACATCCTGCCGCCGATCGCCGTCCTCGAGGATGTCGCCGTCCCGCTCCACGCCGGCGGCGACGAGGCGTCGCACGCCCGGAACGAGGAGATCATCGTCAAGAAGCTGGCCGGTTTCGGCATCCCGGCCCGCATCGTCGCGCGCAACGCCGGACCGGTCGTCACCCAGTACGAGGTGCAGCCGGCGCCCGACGTCAAGGTCAGCCGCATCGAGGGCCTCGCCGACGACCTGGCGATGGCCCTCGCCGCCAGCTCGCTGCGCATCGAGGCGCCCATCCCGGGCAAGAGCGCAGTCGGCATCGAGATCCCGAACAAGGATTTCAACGCCGTCCCGCTCCGGCGGGTCCTGGAGGAGGTCGAGTTCACGACCTCGGAATCGAAGCTGACGTTCGCCCTTGGACGGGACGTGGCCGGCGCGGCCAAGGCCGTCGACCTGGCCAAGATGCCGCACCTCCTGATCGCCGGGGCGACCGGCTCGGGCAAGAGCGTCATGGTCAACGCCCTGATCACGAGCCTCCTCTGCGAGGCGACGCCGGACGACGTCCGGATGATCCTGATGGACCTCAAGCGGGTCGAGCTTGCTTCCTACAACGGCCTGCCGCACCTCCTCGTCCCGGTGATCACCGAGCCTGAGCGGGCCAAGGCCGCGCTGA
>JANMBS010000554.1:0-8645 GCA_031360525.1 Thermomicrobiales bacterium | reverse complement strand
GTCCGTGGCGAGCAACGCCATCGTCCGCTATGTCGCCGATGCGCTTCGCTTCTACATGGAGTTCCACGCTCGGTATGACGGCTTCTACGGCGCATTCATCCACGATCCGCTGGCCGTCGCCGCGGCGCTCGACCGGAGCCTGGTCACGACCGAGGCGATCTACGTCGATGTCGAGACCCGTGGTGAGATCACGGCCGGGATGACCGTCGCGGATCGGCGACGGCTGACCGGGCGACCACCGAACCTCGATGTCGCGGTCAGTGCCAACGTCCCAGAGTTCCTCGATCGCCTCGTGGAACGCATCGGAGGGCTGGCGGCGGACCAGCCGAACGTGTCACGCTAGGCGGCGATGGCGTCCTGCCCTGGCGCCGGCGTGGGTCGTGGAGGACGGGATGAACCTCGATTGGTTGCAAGTCTGCGCTGAGGGGCAAACGACGCCCTGCGTCGCCCCCATCCAGCTCGCGTATCTGGTGGCCCTCCTCATCGGTGCCGTCCTGCTGGTCGTCATCGCCCGCCGGGCACGCGACCTGACGACGGCCACGCTGTCGCTGATGGCGGTGGCCATCGCGATCAATATCGCCGTCGGCTCGATCGCAGTCTTCCTGCGCCTGCCCATCTATCTCGATTCGATCGGGACGGTCTTGGTCGGCGCCCTCGCTGGACCGTGGGCCGGTGCCCTCACCGGCATCCTGTCGAATCTGATCTGGTCGATCCTGCCGATCCCCGGTGGCGCCGGCCCGACCGCCGCGTTCTTTGCCCCGGTCGCCGGAGTCATCGGCCTGATGGCCGGTTTTTGGGCAAACCGCGGCGTCTTCCAGGTTCGCACCGACGATGTCCGGGTCGGCGGCTTCCTGGCCTTGGCGACCGGGATCCTCGGCGCCGCCGTGGCATTCCTCGTCGTCCAGGCGACGGTAGGCATCCCCGATCTGGCGGCGACCGAGCCGGACGTCCTGCTCGCAAATCAGACGCAGTTCGTGCTCATGGCACTTGGGTTCGTGGTCGTCGGCGTGATCGTCGGCTGGCTGGCCGGGCGGACCGTCTTCGCCTTCCAAGGCGATGATCCCAGGATCCGCCCTTATCTCCAGGTCGCGACAGCCATCGCGGCGTTCGTGCTGGTGTTCGGGATCGTGCGGCTCCTGTTCGCCCCGAGCGGCTACTTCTCGACGGTGGATGGCGTGCTCGATGACGGCACGCCGGACGACTTCCTCGGTGGCGCAAGCCTCACCGGGCTGGCCGTGCAGGATCCGGCAGGGCTGATCGGCGCGTTCGTGGTCGCGCTCCTGGTCGGCGCCGGTGCGCTGGCGTGGGCGCGACGTGGCGACAACGCCCGCCTCTTCCCGGTCTGGGTCGGTGGCCTGACCACGGGCCTGGTGGCGGCCATGATCTCGGCGCCCATTGCGGCGGGCGTCTTCGGCGGCGTCACCGGTGGCGGCACCGATGCGCTCGTGGCGCTCTTCCGGACCCTCGGCCTGAGCGTTTTCCAATCGGCCTTCGCGCAGGGTCTGACCAGCGACCCGCTCGACAAGACGATCAGCTACACCATCGTCTTCCTGATCCTCGGTGCCCTGCCTATCACCGTTCGGACGATGTACAGCCGCGGTGAGACCACGGTCGCCGAATGACCCTCGTGGCGGGCTGACGCACCCGGATGTCCGCCACCACCGGCTATTTCGTCGCGGGCGCCAGCTGGCTCCACCGACGCAACCCGCTGACCAAGCTGCTGGCGCTCGGCCTCGTACTGCTGGCGGCCTTCCTCCTGCCGCCGGTCGTGCTGCCGATCCTCATCGCGATCATCGTCTTCGTGGCCTGGGCCGCAGGCCTCCTCGGTCCGATGGCGCGCGCGATGCGCATCCCATCAGTCCTCCTGCTGTCGATCCTTGTCGTCAACAGCCTCTTCTTCCCGGGCGCGAAGGACATCCTGGTGTCGCTCGGACCACTGTCGATCAGTCGTGAGGGGCTGACCTTCGGGCTTGCCTCGGCCGGTCGCGTGCTCGTCGCATTCCTCGCCTCGATCACCTTCCTGTTCACCACGCTGGCCGATGATCTGCTCGAGGCGCTCATCTCTCGTGGCGCGAGCCACCGGATCTCCTTCGTCGTGTTGTCCGCAGTCCAGATGGTCCCGCGGATGCAGGGCCGTGCCGGGGCGATCCTCGAGGCACAGCAGGCCCGCGGGCTGTCCATGAAAGGCTCATTCGTCCGGCGACTGCGCAAGCTCGTGCCGCTCGTCGCCCCGGTCATCCTCGGATCGCTCGTCGACGTCCGCGAGCGGACGTTTGCGCTCGAGGCGCGCGGGTTCGGGGCACGACCCGGTCGGACCGCCTACCGCGTCGTGGCCGATCCGCCGATCGATCGGTGGTTGCGGTTGCTCATCCTTGCCGGCGCGGTGGCTGTCGTGCTGTTCGCACTCGGGATCATCCATCCGTGACGGTGAAGGCCGATGGCGGCGTAGCGTCGCCGAACGACCGAACGGCGTCGCCGGCGGCGATCCCGCTCCTGATCGAAGGCCTCGGGGTCCGATATCCGGGGCGGCGCGAGCACAGCCTCGAGGGCATCGATCTGCCGATCGTTCGTGGCGAGCGGGTGGGCGTGGCCGGCCGGACGGGTGCCGGCAAGTCGACCCTGACGCTGGCCGCCGCGGGTTTCATCCCGCGCGTCGTCCGGGCCAAGCTCGACGGTCGTGTCGTCATAGAAGGCATCGACACGGCGACGGCCGCGCCAGGCGCTCTCCTCGGCCAGGTCGGGATCGTGTTCGCCACGCCGGCCAACCAACTGTCGGCCTCGAAGCAGACCGTTCGCGAGGAACTCGCGTTCGGCCTCGAGAACCTGGGCGTCGCGCGAGACGAGATGGACGCACGGATCGACGCCACGCTCGCTCGCCTGGCGATCGGCCACCTCGCGGACCGCGAGCCGTTCGCTTTGTCCGGTGGGGAGCAACAACGGGTGGCCATCGCCAGCATCGTCGCGATGGGCACCAGCGTCCTGGTGCTCGACGAACCGACAGCCCAGCTGGACCCGGCCGGGACCGCGTCGGTCGCCGATCTGCTCGATGAACTCGCCCGGACCGGCACGACCATCCTGTGTGCCGAACACGATCCGACCGTCCTCGGGCGGATGGACCGTTGCCTGGTCCTCGAGGCGGGGCATGCCGTCGCCCTGGACGTCCCGGGGGTCGCACTCGCCAGTGCGGCGACGGCGGGCGGGACACCGTTGCCGACGATGGTCCGCCTGGCCGAGGCCGCGGGGATCGACCTGGCGGCCGCCTTCGACGAGGCTGCCGTCGCCGCCGGGCTCCAGGCCCGACGCCAGGGACCCGGGATCCTCGCCGAGAGGATCGTGGCCTCGTCACCCACGCCGGATCAAGCCCTATCAACGTGGGCGCCGACCGATGGGCGTCCGGCGGTCCGGATCGATATCGACGGTCTTGTCCATCGCTACCCGAGCGGCATCGAAGCGCTCCGCGGCGTCTCGCTCACCATCGAGCCCGGTGAATCGGTCGCCATCCTCGGTCAGAACGGGTCCGGCAAGACCACCCTGGTCAAGCATCTGAACGGGCTCCTTCGCCCGGCCGAGGGACGGATCCTCCTCGACGGCCAGGCGACCGATGACCGCTCGATCGCGCACCTCGCCGCGACCGTCGGGTTCGTCTTCCAGAACCCCGACGAACAGCTCTTCGAGCGGACGGTCGAGCGCGAGGTCGCGTTCGGCCCGAGGAACCTGGGTGTCGCGGCGGCGGCCATCGCGCAGCGTGTCACCCACAGCCTGACCGCGGTCGGCCTGCTCGCGGAACACTCGACCAATCCGTACGACCTGGACCTCTCACGCCGCAAGCTGGTGGCGCTCGCAGGCGTCCTCGCGATGGACCCAGCGGTCTTCGTCCTCGACGAGCCGACGACCGGCCAGGATGCCGACGGCGTCGCTCGTGTCGGTGCCGTCGTCGAGGCGATGCAGCGGGCCGGACGAACCATCGTCGCCATCACCCATGACATGGAGTTCGCGGCCTCTCGGTTCGGTCGGATCGTGGTCATGCGCGAGGGGGTCGTCGTCGCCGACGGGCCACCGGAGCAGGTGTTCGCACCGGCCAGCGTCGAGCTGCTCGCGTCGACCGGCCTGACTCCACCTCCGGCCGCCCGGATCGCAGCCCGGATGGATCTCGACGTGGTTCCGCTCGACGCGGCAGGCCTCCTGCGAGCCCTCAGCGTTCGCGGTTGACCCAGACGCCGCCCGGCCCCGTGTAGCTGAGCCCCTCGCCCCACGTCGCGATCGATTTGCCCGTGTTGGTGATCGCCATCTCACCGTAGTCGCCGTAGACCTCGGCATAACCGGCCGCCGACTTGTACGGCGCGCCCGACGTCGCGTCGGAGATCCGCAGCGGCGCCGAGAACGTCCTCCCACTGTCGGTAGAGCGGCGGTAGATCGTGTTCCAGGTGTCGACGTTTCCACCACCAGAGGTCTGCATGAAGGCGATCCGCACGTCGCCGCTGGCGCCCGACTCGATCATCGGCGTAGTCGATTCCTCACCGGCCGCCGAGACGACTGTCGGCGTCGTCCAGTGCGCCCCATGATCGGTCGACCGTGACGCGTAGATCGACTGCTTGCCACCGGCGACGGTCGCGCCGTCGTACAGGTAGACGAGCGCACCGGTGGCGTCCGCCGACACCACCGAGTGCCCTTGGTAGAAGTCCGTCGTGCAGCCGACCGCGGTACACGAGATGCCCGGCTGCGTCCGGCCGACGGTGACGTCAGCCCAGGTGGCGCCCTTGTCCCGGGAGATGAAGACGTGCTCCTCTTCTCCTCCGACGAGCGCGGAGTGCTTGCCGGCGTTGCTGTAGAGAATGCTCGAGATGCTGAAGTAGACGTTCCCGTCGGCGTCGACGTCACCGTCGAAGGTGTAGTCGTAGCGCCTCGATTGGATGAGCTTCTTCTGGCTCCAGGTCGCCCCGGCGTCGTGCGACGTGGCCACCCACGGGTCGCCGCCGGTCGGTCCGTTGAATGAGGCGTAGACGTCCTTGCCGTCGTTGCTGACGGCAAGGATGGGCTTGTCATTCCAGGCGACGTTGCCGTACGTCTTGACCACCGGCGACCAGGTGGCGCCGTGGTCGGTGGACTTGGTGAACCAGACGTTGAAGCCGATCATGAAGAGTGCGTAGACGTAGCCGGTGTTCGGGACGACCTCGATGATCGGGTCGAACTGGCCCTTTCCTTTGCAGGCGCACAGCGGGCGGCCCGCGCTCCAGGTGACGCCGTTATCGGTGCTGATCGCGAGCGCGATGAAGGGTGTCGGGCAGTTGACCGGACAGGGCGGTTCCGTGCCATAGCGCGTAGTCAGGAGATAGACGTACGGCGCGTGAGGGTCGGCGGCGATGGCCGGCTCCCAGTCGTCGACCATGGTGTCGATCGGGATCTCGCCGGCCCAGCCGGTCGCGGTCGCCGACGCGGCGGCCTGCAGATAAAGGCGCTTGCCGTTCTGACCGGCTCGGCCCTCGCGAACCGCCTTCTTCCACGCCTCCACGCGCTGTTCCACGCCCTTGGCCTGCTCATCGCGCTCGTCGTTCGCGTCGGCATCCGGGTTCGTGTCTTCTTCGGTCGCCGGGATCCCCGCCTTGGCGATCGGTCCGGGGTCCGGTTCGGATCGCGTGACCCAGGCGCCGAGCAGGCCGACGACGAGGATGGCGATGAGGGCTCCGGTCAGGAAGCCGAAACGCTCACGGGTGCTGGTCATCGGAAGCCCTCCACGCTCCGGCGCGGGCTACCTCCCCGGGGCCGGACCCGCGCAGTCTACGCCGCCGATATCCGCGCTGGTACAACGTCCCAAGGGCCGGGCGTCCTGGTGGTGTCTCGATGCACCGCCCCACACTCGCACCGTCGTGACGGCACGGGCGACCCTCAATCGGGTGAGCCGACCTGGCCACCGCCGACGACGAGCAGCAGGAACGACGTCTCGACCACATCGATCCCGGCGATGACCAGGGCGACGATCAACGGCAGGGCATCGCCGAGCGCCCAGCCGGCGCCCGCGGCCGCCGCCGCCACGGCCAGGAACACCAGCCGCACACCCCGGATGAGGCCGGGGACGTCGTCCCGTCCACCGGCGAGCCGCGCCAGGCCGCGCGACAGCAGGAGGACTGCCATGGTCGCCGAGCCACCGACGAGCGCCGCCCGGATGACCGGCGGCGGGCGGACGATCGCGTCAAGCGTCGCAGCGTCTGCTCCGACGACGGTCGCCGCGACGACCGTGATGCCGCCCAGCGCGAGCGCGACGAGGGCAGCCAGCCGCTGGGTCATGTCCTCAGGATAGTGGGCTCCGGTATCCTCCCGACCTGATGATCCGGCGTCGACGCGTGAACGGTGGTCTGGCCGCCCTGATGACGATCGCGCTGATCGCCGGCTGTGACGCGGCGGTCCCGTTGCCGACACCGCCAGGGTCGGAGGCGATCTCGGCATCTCCAATCCTGGCCCCGTCCGGATCGACGCCATCGGGCTCCCCGGCGGCGGCCGAGGCCGAGGTCAGGCCGGCGCACTGGAGCGCCTGCGGCAAGGGCCTGCAGTGCGCCGACATCCGGGTGCCACGCGACTACGACGCCCCGTCTGATGGCTACCTGGACATCGCACTCGTGCGCCTGCCGGCGAGCGACCCGAAGGACCGCATCGGGTCGCTCGTCGTGAACCCCGGCGGGCCGGGTGGCTCGGGGGTCGAGTTCGTCCGGAACACCGCCGAGCAGGGAGTCTTCCCGTCGGCGCTGCGCAAGCGCTTCGACATCGTCGGCTTTGACCCGCGTGGCGTGAACGCGAGCAGCCCCATCCGCTGCATCGACAACCTCGATCCGCAAGCCAGCCTCGACCCGTCACCGGACGACGCCGCGGAGCTCGAGGCCCTGGTCGATTCCGCTCGGGAATACGCCGCCGAATGCGCCAAGCGCAACGACGCCACGCTGCCGTACCTGTCGACCGACGCCGTGGCACAGGACCTGGACCTGATCCGCCAGGCGATCGGCGATGCCAAGCTGAGCTACCTCGGGTTCTCGTACGGCACGCTCATCGGGTCGCTGTACGCCGAGCGCTTTCCGGACCGGATCCGGTCGATGGTGCTCGATGGAGCGATGAGCCCGGCGCTCGATCTCGAGCACCTGCGGTTCGGCCAGGCCGAGGGGTTCGAGAAGGCGCTGGCGGCCTTCCTCGACGACTGCGCCGCGAAGGAGCGCTGCGCCTTCCATGAGAACGGCAAGCCGGCGGCCGCGTTCAATGCGCTGATGGCGTCGATCGAGGCGAAGTCGCTGCCTGCCAGAAGTGATCGGGATGGACGACGGGTCGGGCCGTCGGTCGCCTCGTACGCGGTCCTGGCGGCGCTCTATGACAGCGAATCGTGGCCGACCCTGGCGACGTCGCTGGAACTCGCGAAGCAGGGCGACGGCTCGCTGCTGCTCCAGATCGCCGACCCGTACCAGGGGCGCAAGGCGAACGGCTCGTACTCGAACCTGCACGATGCCTACACAGCCAACATCTGCCTCGATTTCGCCGCGCCGAAGGACGTCGCGACGTACACGGATTGGGCGAAGCGACTGGAGAAGGCGGCACCGCATTTCGCCGGGCTGATCGCCTACAACGACCTCGCCTGCGCGTTCTGGCCCGTCCCCGCCGAACGGACGCCCGCCACGGTCACGGCCGCCGGCGCGCCGCCCATCGTGGTCGTCGGCACGACCGGCGACCCGGCGACGCCCTACGCGTGGGCCGAGGCGCTCGCTGACGAGCTGGACTCCGGGGTGCTGGTCACCCGCGAGGGCGATGGCCACACGGCGTACCTCGCGAGCTCATGCATCCAGCGAGTGATCGATGCCTACTTGCTCGGGCTGACGGTCCCGAAGGCAGGGCTGACCTGCCAATAGCCCCGCCCGCTGCGTCGCGGCCAGCCAGTCAGCCCAGCGCGACCTCGTGGGTCTCGCCATCGACGATCCGCCAGGCCCTGATACCTGGCGCACCGGTCGCCGGATCCGCCTCGTCGTCGCTCAACGAGACCAGGACGTACAGTGCGTCCGAGTAGAAGGCGAGCCCGACATCGGTCGGCGAGGGCACGGCCGCGGTATGGGTGTGCGAGTGGACGATCCCCCAGAAGACCTCCTCGGCATCGTCGGTGGCGATCGTCAGGCGCAGCAGGTCGTCGGGCTCGATCTCGTAGCGGTAGGGCGAGGCTGCCCTGTTGCGGGCCGCCTCGAAGCGCAGTGCGCGACCCCCGTCCGCCGCCGGCGCGTCACCGACGATCAGACCGCAGGCCTCGTTCGGGTACTCGGCGCGGGCATGGGCGACGATCGCGTCACGCATGGCGGCCGGGAGATCCGCCGTTGCGGGGCCCGGATGGTCGGGCTGACCGCTCACCACCAGTTGACGCCACCCTCGAGCGCCTCTTCCATCTCGTCGAGACTGGTGGAATAGGTGCCGGCCGACAGGTACTTCCAGCCGCCGTCGGGGAGTAGCGCGACGATCGTGCCGGAGCGCATCTCGTTGGCGACGCGCGCCGCGGCCACCAGCACGGCCCCGCACGACGGCCCGCCGAAGATCCCCTCGCGGAACACCAGCTCGCGGAGCGCGGCGATCGCGTCGCGGTTCGAGACCAGGTACTTGGCGTCGATCAGCGACGGGTCGAGGATCTCGGG
>JANMBS010000518.1:0-2145 GCA_031360525.1 Thermomicrobiales bacterium | reverse complement strand
GTCGCCTCCTCAACGGGGCCGCCGCCGAGGCCTCGTCGGCGCGGTCGCGGGCATATTCCCACCGAGCCGGCGAAGCGCAGGCCTCGACAGATGCCCTGACCGGTCTCCCAAACCGGCGCTACTTCGACGAGTTCTGCGGCCAGCTCGCCCGACGCCGGCGCGCGGACGACGCGGTCGGCGTGCTGATGATCGACATCGACAAGTTCAAGGTCCTCAACGACACGTATGGGCATGCGACCGGCGACGAGGTCCTGCGCGCGGTCGGCGCTGCGATCATCTCGGCCGTCCGCGAGGACGACGTTCCGGCCCGCTATGGCGGCGAGGAATTCGTCGTCCTGCTGCGCAACCCGACACCCGAGATCGCGCTCGATGTCGGTGAGCGCGTGCGGGCCGCCGTTGCCGGGCTGGACATGGACCGCCTGGGCGTGCGCGCCGTCAGCGTCTCGGTCGGGGTCGCGGTCGCCGACCAGGCCGACCAGTCGATCGACGGGCTCATCGCCCGGGCCGACCGGGCGCTCTACCGGGCCAAGCGGTTAGGGCGAGACAGGGTCGTCGCCGCCTGAACCGGGTCGTCGCCGCCTGACGGGCTACCATCCGCCCATGATCCAAAGCGCGCCGGACGAGCCGGCCGAGCTGACCAACGGCGACCTCGCGCGGATCTTCCACGAGATCGGCGACATCCTCGAACTCAAGGGCGAACTCGTCTTCAAGACGGTCGCCTACCACCGCGCGGCCGACGCCATCGGTCGGAGCCCGGTCGACGTCGCGTCGGCATACCGCTCCGGGAAGCCACCCGAGATCCCGGGCGTGGGCAAGGCGATCAACGACAAGATCCTGGAACTCGCGACGACCGGTCAGATGGCCTACTACGACCGCCTCCGTGCGGAGGTCCCGGCAAGCCTTGTCGAACTTCTACGCATCCCCGGACTCGGCCCAAAGACCGTCCGCCAGATCAATGCCGAGCTTGGCGTCGAGACCGTCGAGGATTTGCGGGCAGCCGCTGAGGACGGTCGCCTGCGAGGGCTGCGCGGGATGTCGACCAAGACCGAGGCGTTCGTCCTCGAGGGCATCGCCAAGCTCGACGACCGGTTCGACCGGATGCGGCTCGATGCCGCAGAAGAGAACCTGACCGCGATGATCGACGCCCTGGCGGGGACGCCCGGCGTGCGCTCGATGGAGCCTGCCGGGTCGTTCCGTCGGAGGAAGGAGTCGATCGGCGACCTCGACATCCTCGCCGAGACGGACCAGCCGAAGGTGCTGATCGAGGCATTCACCTCGTTCGGACTCGTCGAGTCGATCGTCAACAAGGGCGGCTACAAGGCTGCCGTCCGGTTGATGCGCGGGCCGCAGGTCGACCTGATGGTCATGCCGCCCGGCGAGGCAGGGACCTATCGGATCCACTTCACCGGATCGAAGGAGCACAACGTCCGACTCCGGGCGATGGCCCGCGACCAGGGCTGGAGCCTGTCGGAGAAGGGTTTCCTGCGGATCGGCGAGGACGGGGAACCCCTGACCGGAGATGCCGCCGAGTTGCGCACGTTCGCGACGGAGGAGGAGGCCTACGCGTTCCTGGGGCTGCCGTTCATCGTCCCGGAGCTGCGTGAGGACGGCGGCGAGATCGAGGCGGCCCTGGCCGGCCGCCTGCCGGCCCTCATCGAGCTGGCCGACCTGCGGGGCGACCTGCACAGCCACTCCGACTGGTCCGACGGCCACCACCCGATCGAGGTCATGATCGGTCACGCCCGCCGGCGCGGCTACGCCTACCAGGTCCTGACCGACCACTCGCAGTCGCTCGCGATCGCCCGCGGGTTGACCCCGGACCGGGTCGCCGAGCAGGCCGGGATCATCGCCGCGCTCAACGCCCGGTTCGCGGCCGAGGAGGCCGCAGGGACTGCACCACCGGAGACGCCGGCGGAGGGGTTCCGGCTGCTCCACGGCTGTGAGCTCGAGGTCAGGGCCGACGGCGTGCTGGACTTCGAGGACGACCTGTTGGCCCGCTTCGACGTCGTGGTGGCATCGGTTCACGTCGGTCGCCGCCAGCCGCGAGCCGACCTGACCCGGCGGACGCTCAACGCCATCCGCAGCCCGCACGTCGACGTCATCGCCCATCCGTCCGGGCGCAAGATCGGCGAGCGCGATGACCTG
>JANMBS010000514.1:0-6397 GCA_031360525.1 Thermomicrobiales bacterium | reverse complement strand
CAATGGGTTCGTCGTCGAGAGCAACACCCAGGGCGCGGGTTCGCTGGTCTCACTGCAGGAAGTCAACCCTAGCTTGGCGGCCGCGGTCGCGGGGGCATCCCACGGAAGCTACGTCGAGGATGGGATGGAACAGCGATTTGCAACCCAGGACGTGAAGGGCTCACCGCTGAAGCTGATCCTCACGGTTCCGAGTGCCCAGCTGTATGCGCCGCTGGCCGGCCCGACGCAATGGGCGCCATGGCTCCTGCTGGCCCTGTTGGTTGTCGGAGCGGGCTACCTCCTCGCTGTGCTGTCCGCCCTCACTCGCTCACGGGTCGCCCTCCATGCCAGCGGCGAGGAGCTCGAGCGCAGCAACCGCGAGCTGCAGGACTTCGCCTCGATCGCGTCCCACGACCTCCAGGAACCATTGCGCAAGATCCAGGCGTTCGGCGACCGATTGACGGTGGGACATGGCCCGGCCCTGGGCGAGACCGGACGGGACTACCTGGAACGCATGACCGCGGCCGCCGCGCGGATGCAACTGCTCATCGAAGGTCTCCTCGCCTACTCGCGCGTCGCAACCCAGGCCCAAGTCGTGGTCCGCGAGCCGATGGAGATGGTCATGACCGATGTGCTCGTCGATCTCGAGCAGCGACTAGTCGATTCGCAGGGTGAGGTGCACGTCGACGGCACCCTGCCGAGCGTGGATGCCGACCCCATGCAGCTGCGACAGCTGATGCAGAACCTGGTCGGCAACGCGCTAAAGTATCGACGGGCCGAAGCTGCCCCCCAGGTACGCGTCTCGTGCAACGAGTCTTCAGCCGGTTGGACGATCGAGGTCAGCGACAACGGGATCGGATTTGCGCAGGAGCAGGCAGACCGGATCTTCGCCCCGTTCCAGCGGCTCCACGGCCGTGGCGCATACGAGGGAACCGGAATGGGCCTGGCGATCTGTCGGCGGATCGTTGAGCGGCACCACGGGACGATCTCGGCGCACGCGTCGCCGGGCGCGGGCGCTCGTTTCGTCGTGACCCTTCCGCGGGCCGCCTCACTGCCGGCGACGCCGTGAAAGGACTTCCGATGACGATCCTCTACGCCGACGATGATGTGGATGATCGGATGCTGGCCGCCGACGCCATGCGCGAGAGCCGGCTGGCGCAGCGGCTCGAGGTGGTTGAGGATGGCTCGCAGCTGCTCGCATACCTGCGCCGCCAGGGACCATGGGTCGATCCCGACCGTTCGCCCTGGCCCGGCGTAATTCTCCTTGACCTCAACATGCCCGGGATGGATGGGCGCCAGGCGCTGACCGCGATCAAGGCCGACCCCCAGCTGGCGACCATCCCGGTCGTTGTCCTCACGACGTCCCAGGCCGCCGACGACATCACGCGATGCTACGTGGTCGGGGCGAGCTCATACATCACCAAGCCGGTCACCTTTGCGGGGCTTGTGCAGGTCATGGCCGATCTCAGCCGCTACTGGTTCGAGGTCGTTCGCCTGCCTGTGGAGGCGCGATGAGATTCTTGGGCAGGTCGCCTACTGCTCCAGAAGCTGTACCCCCCTGGCCGGAGCAGGCAGAAGTCATCCGCCTGCTCCTGGTGGATGACGACGAGGACGAGTTCGCCCTGCTCCGAGCCACTCTGGCCAGCATTCCAGGCACAGCATTCGAGCTGGACTGGACCGATTCGTATGCGGACGGCCTGCGCCGGATCGAGCAGGGCGGATACCACGCGTACCTGGTGGACTACCGACTCGGTGAATTCAACGGGGTCGACCTCGTGCGCGAGGCGCGCGCGGCCGGTTGCGAGGATCCGCTCATCATGCTGACCGGCGAGACGGGCCGGGTGGTGGACATGGAAGCGATGACTGCCGGCGCAACCGATTTCCTGCAGAAGGGGAAGACTCCGGTGGACGTGCTCGAGCGCACCATCCGCTACGCGATCACGCACACGGCGACGACCCAGGCGCTGCGCCGCACCCTCCGCCAGGTCTCCGGCATGGAGGCCTTCGGTCGCCTCCTGTCGGAGCAGGGTCCCGTCCCGGACGTCCTCGCGGAGGTGCTTCGGCTACTCGCCGACGACTTCGGCGTCGAGCGGTCATCGATCTATCTCATGGATGGCGACGACCTGCAGCTCGCCGCCGTTCGAGGCTACGCCGAACCGGCACAGCGCCTCGACGCGCGAGGCGGACGGCTAGGGCGCGCCATCGCGTCCGGCCGCTCGCAGACGATCCCCAACGTCACCGCCGATCCAGACCGACGAACGGCCGATGACCCAATGGAGCTGTGCTTTCCCTTCACGGCGGACGGCCGATGCCTCGGCATCCTCAATGTTGCTTTCGACGAGGATGCGAGCGGCCAGGACCTGCAGCGTGGCCTGTACGTCATCGCAGATCGTCTTAGCGTTGGTATCGCGTTGAATCGAGCCGTGCGCGGTCGGTCCTTCGTCTAACGCGACGAGCGCCCTCGAACGTTTAGCCGCTCAAAAATCGCGTCGTGTGGGTCGGGCCGACTAGATGGTCCTCCGCCCGAGGGATCGGGGTCGGCCGCGGCTACGTGCAGCGAATCAACGAGGAGCTGGCTGGCGAGGAAGGATTCGAACCTTCGATCTCCTGATCCAGAGTCTGTTGTCCGAATCAGGCCTCGCGAGCCGTGTTTTGAGGGTGCGGCGGGCCTCCGTCGGCCGCCGAATCAGGGTGAGTCAGGTGCCCACTCCGAAATGAGTCAGATGCTCATTCCGAAAACGGAAAGAGTCTGTTGCCCTATCTAGGCCGAGTAATCCTACCTTGCTTGGTCTGGGCGACGAAACCTGGCTAGGTAATGCGGCAGTCCCGACACGGTGCCCCCGACGCGGCCCCACACGGGTCGTCCGCGCACGCAATCATGCATGTGACCTACCGCCTATGCGGAGCGTTGACAGCGGAGGAGCCGGGCCGGTGCACAGCAGCCCCGGGCGTGGTCATTTCTGACCAGCAGGCCCCTCGGACATGTGGGTGTCCTGGCCGCCATGGCGATCCTGCGCCGCATCACGCTCGAAGGCCAGGATCGCCTGCTCCATACGGAGGAGCTGGTCCGCCTGCGCCTTGATGGCGGTCTCGATGGCCACTGTCCGTTCGGCGACCTCGGTCAGATGCTCCAACGACTGCTTGGCGCGAGCGATGATCTGCTCGTTCTGCTTCTCTTCGACGTCGGCCTGCGAGGCGGCGTGCTCGAGGGTCGCCCGGTCATGTACCGCCGCTCGATTGCCGGCCAGCAGGATGAGGGGAGCCGCGTACGCGGCCTGCGTGCTGAACGCGAGATTCAGCAGGATAAACGGGAATGGATCGAACGGCTTACTCAGGAGATAGAGGTTCGCGGCGAGCCAGATCGCGACGATCACGGTCTGGACGATGATGAAACTCCAGCTGCCCATGAAGCCCGTGACTCGATCGGCCACCCGCGCACCCAGCGGAGCTTCTTCAACGAGCCTCTTGTTGACAGGATGCCGATATGTCGTCGCCACGAGGCTTTCCTCCTTTACGGGATGCGAGCGGGGATCCCGCGAATGGTAGCCAAGGGCCGGAGCGCGACGTGACTGGGTACGCCCCAGAGGGCACTCCCTCACACTCGAACGGCCCAGGACGCGCGCGCCCACCGGCCATCGCCGTCTCGCGGGGGACCACAATGAGGGCCCCGATCGTCCCGGCGAAGGCCATCGTCCCTTTTATCCCGGGTGGTGGTCGCTGCCGAACGTGACGCCGGATCCGTCGTCCTGTCCGTCCAGGACTTCGGCCCTGGCCTGACGGCAGCGCAGAGGTCGCAGGTCTCCGAGCGCTTCTATCGCGTCGATCCCTCGCTCTCCAGAGCGCTCGGTGGGGCCGGCATCGGTCTCGCCATCGTTCGTGCCCTTGCGGAAGCGATGGACGGTCGGGCCTGGGCGGAATCCGATGGCCCGGGCGCAGGTTCCACCTTCTTCGTCTCGTTTCCACACGAGCAGTCTCGGCCGGTCCTGGGCTAGGCCGCCGGCGGCTGGCGACCGCGCTCGGGTCGGCGCCAGGGGGCGGCCGCGCGCCGATCAGGTTTGATGCGCCGCTTCCATGGCCTCGGCGTCGGCCCTAGTGTGATGAACCGTGCCAGCTGCGTGCTCCGGGGGCGCGTAGATCGTGTAAAGCCGAAGATCACTTTGCCCGTCGTTGACGAAGTTGTGACGAGTGCCCGCCGGCACATGAACGAGGCGGCCTGCCGAGACGCGACTGCGCTCCCCGTTCAGGATCGCCTCGCCTTCGCCGTCCGTGAAGACCAGGACCTGATCGACGTCGTCGTGCGTCTCCTCGCCGATCTCGCCGCCGGCCGGGATCCTCATGACGACCACCTGGCTCTTCGGGCCCGTCGATAGGACTTCCCGAAAGTGCGTGTTCCTCGTCGCTCGATCGATGATGTCTTCGTTGAAAGCCATGTCACTCTCCCTTGCACGAACAGCCTGGCCGGACGCGGGATCTGGCACAAGAGCCAAGGGTCACGCCTTGCCGTCTCGTTGCGGCGCAGCGACGGTGCTCGACTGCGACCGGAGCTGAGGAAACTGCACTCAGTGTGGCTTAACGGAGCCGACCCTTGGCTTCGTCGAACTGTTCACCGGTGAGTTCGGAGGATGATCCAGACGTCGCTGGTGCAAGGGGTCTCAAGCGACCCGATGATCACATGTGTCGCCGATGTCGCGACTCATGTGTCGCCTATGTCGCGACTCATGACATTGGCTGGCGAGGAAGGATTCGAACTTTCGATCTCCTGATCCAGAGTCAAGTGACCGATTTTCGCGATTCCTCGCCCGTCGTGAGCACGAAACCCACCGATTTCTGCCCCCAATTTTACCGAGTCTGGTGACCCATCGCAAACTTGGTCAGGTTCCCACGAGCGGGTCACCTGACTCGCCAACTCCAATTGCAGGTCGCACGGCCGACAGAACTTGAGCGCGCGGGAGCCATAGGTTTCGTGCTGTTTCCTCCCCGTATCGGGACGTCACCTCAGCGCTGGGCTAGCTGCCGGAGGCGAGGGACGATAACCGTGTATCCGACTTGCTCGGCGAGGGCCAGCGCCTCTCTGGCGATCGCGGCCGCGTCGGCCGCGCCTCTCGCAGCGGCGAGCTCCGCCCGCGCCAACTCGGCCTCGGGCCGATTGCTGGGAAAGGCCTCGGCGAGTGCGCGAGCCACGAGAGGCTCTGCAGCCTGGAGGTCTCCGCGGGCGATCAGCACCATGGCCAGGCGGGCGGCGACCATGGAGGCGTACAGCGGCATGTTCTGGGCGAGGTTGAGGGCCCGCTGCAGGTGGAGCGCCGCGCCCTCGAGGTCCCCGACGTCCTTCGGAGGCGGCCTCCCGACTGATCGCGGATCTCGAGCCGGACGAGGTGAACGCCGTCCTCCACGTGACCTGCTAGGGGTTCGAGCGACACTCCATCCCGACCGAGCGGTCGCGGGCACCCTGGCCAGGTCTCCCGCGCCGCCGTGAACACGAAGCGCCGTCTTCTTGCCACCGAACTCGGCGACTGCTGGCCGCGAACCCGCCCGTAGCGCAGCCGGAACGCAAGGACCCCGGCCCATCTCGGTCCTGACGTGCCCCAATTGCGGCACGGTGAACCGGATCGCGCCGAGCGAGCGCGGCGCCCTGCATTGCGCCAGGTGCGGCAAGCCGTTGCCCTAGGTCATCAACGTGGACGAGTCCACCTTCGAGGTCGAGACGCGGGCCGCGCCGACGGTCGTCATCGACCTGTGGGCGGCGTGGTGCGGTCCGTGCCGGTTCGTCAGCCCGATCCTCGAGGAGCTCGCCCGCGAGTCGGCCGGCCGACTGAAGGTCGTCAAGGTCAACATCGACGAGAACCAGGGCCTGGCCCGCCGCTTCGATGCGATGAGCATCCCGACCCTGATCGTGATACGGGACGGGGTGGTCGACCGGATCGTCGGCGCCGCCCCCAAGCCGCAGCTGGCCGCCCGGGTGATGCCTCACCTGCAGCCCCCGAAGGCCTGACCCGCCTCGCTCGCCCTGCGATGAATTCGATACGCGGCTCAGATGGAGACCGCCGTCGATGCCGCATGGCCGTCGCCTGGGCCTCGGTATCGTCAAGGCAAACTCGTACGGGGAGGGCCGAACCATGGCCCGACTGGTCCGGAAGTGCACGCAGTGCGGCAGCGTCGACAGCCGGAGCTCCTGGGCGTCCGCCGACGAGGCGGCCAGGAAAGATGCGTTCAACGACAAGTGGAGCTGCTCGTCGTGCGCCTGGACGGATTTCGAGCTCGTCGAGGCGGACGGCGAGGAGGCTGAGCAGCGAAACCCGGTCAACGCCGGCTGATCGGGCTTTCGAGACCACAGGAGGCGAAGATGCCCGCCAAGACGGAGAAGCAGCGAAAGTTCATGGGTGCCGAGCTCGCCCGGAAGCGGAGAGGCAAGAAGACC
>JANMBS010000480.1:0-2160 GCA_031360525.1 Thermomicrobiales bacterium | reverse complement strand
GGAGATGTTCGGGCGTGGTCCCACAGCACCCGCCCACGATCGACGCTCCGGCATCGCGCATCGCGACCCCCGCCGCCGCCATGGTGTCGGGATCCGAGCGGTAGACCGCACGCATGTCCACGAGTTCCGGCATCCCCGCGTTCGACTTGGCGACGAGGAGGGCGTTGGGATCGGCGGCATGCATACGCTCGATGACGGTGACGAGCTCGTCCGGCCCATTGCCGCAGTTGCCACCGATCGCATCCGCCCCCCACGCGCTCAGGGACGCGACGGCCTGCTCCGGGGAGACGCCCATCATCGTGTAGCCACGGGTGTCGAAGGTCATGGTCGTGATCAGCGCGATCCCGGGCGACACCCGTCGGACCGCCTCGATGGCGGCCTTGATCTCGGTCAGGTCGGACATCGTTTCGATCCAGATGATGTCGACGCCGCCGGCCACGAGCGCTGCCGCCTGCTCGGCGAAGATGTCGACCGCCTCGTCGTAATCGAGTGTCCCGGTCGGGGCCAGGATCGCCCCGCTCGGGCCGATGTCGCCAGCGACCAGGGCATCGCCGCCGGCCGCGTCGACCTCGCTGCGCAGCAGGATCGCCGCCGTTTGGTTGAGTTCGGCGACGCGGTCCTGGAGGCCGTGCAGGCTGAGCCGCATCCGGTTGCCACCGAACGTGTTGGTCATCAGGATCTGCGACCCGGCGTCGAGGTAGCCGCGATGGATCCGCCGAATGACGTCGGGCTTGGACAGGTTCCAGACCTCGGGCGGATCGCCGAACATCAGGCCATTGGCGAACAGCATGGTGCCCATGGCCCCGTCCGCGACGACCGTCCGGTTCGCCGCGATCAGCTCCCGCCAACGCTCGCTCGCGGCTCCGCCATCGGCGCGCCGGCGCTCGTCGAGCCCGGGGAAGGCCGCGGGATCGAACGGCTCCGGCTCGACGGTTGGGCTGTGGAGGACCCGACGCGGTCTCACCTGGGCGCACCTCTGTTTGATCAGCGACCCGACGAGTGTACCGCCGTGTCCGTAGAATCCGCGGCCTACCTGCCAGGAGCCACGCTTGATCGATCCGCTCGGTGCAGTCCTCATCATCGCCGTCGGCATCGTGGCCGGGACGGTCAACACGATCGTCGGGGCAGGCTCGCTCCTCACCTTTCCGACCCTGCTGTTCCTGGGCTATCCGCCGCTCGTCGCGAACGTGTCGAACACGGTCGGCCTCGTGCCGGGCACGATCAGCGGGGCGATCGGCTACCGCCGCGAGCTCGCGGGCCAGCGAACGCGGGCGCGACCCCTCCTGGCAGCGGCCGCGCTCGGTGGCCTGACCGGCGCGTGCCTCCTGCTCATCCTGCCGGCCAGCGCGTTCGCCCGGATCGTGCCGGTCCTCATCCTGATCGCCTGCGGATTGGTCGCAATCCAGCCGCGGCTGTCCGCTTGGGTCCTCGAGCGCCGGGCGCGATCCGGGGTGGTCCACGACGGCGGCGGTTGGATCCTGGTCCTCGGCGTATTTCTGACCGGCATCTATGGCGGCTACTTCGGGGCGGCCCAGGGCGTCATCCTCATCGCGCTGCTGGCGATCCTCGTCAACGACGACCTGCAGCGTCTGAACGGGCTCAAGAACCTCATCGCGGTGGTCATCAATGGCGTTGCGGCCATCATTTTCATCGTCGTTGCGCCGGTCGCATGGGTGCCCGCCATCCTGCTCGCGATCGGTTCGACGATCGGCGGTCAGCTCGGCGCGGTCGTGGGACGGAGGCTCTCTCCGTTCGCCCTCCGCGCGGCGATCATCACGGTCGGGAGCCTGGTGGCGGTCCGGTTGCTGGTCGGCTGAGGGACCGGAGCGAACCAAAGTACCTTTGACGGTCGAGATCGGCCGCTGCATGCTCGCTGTGATGCTTCGCTCGAACGCTTTCGGTCGCGGCGCGATCGTGCTGACGCTCGCGCTCGCGGTCCTCGCCTGTTCCGGTGCCCCGCCGCCGACCCCGGCGCCTGCCACCGCCCGACCCGCGCCAACCCCGGCGAAGTCGGTGGATCTCAGCGCCCAGTACGCCAAGGCCATGATCGCCGCATTCGCGGCCGATCCCCTGATCCTGCACGTCGTCCAGACGGTGAAGGCGACGGCCACGTCCGACTCCGACTCCAAGAAGATCGACGCGACGATGACGCTGGACCTC
>JANMBS010000472.1:0-2540 GCA_031360525.1 Thermomicrobiales bacterium | reverse complement strand
CTGGAACGAGCAGAGCTAGTCACGTCGCTCGAGGTCCTGGCAGAACGTTGCAGCGGGCGCCTCGCCATCTCGGCGCGCGACCTCACCACGGGAGAGTCCGTGAGTCTCGGTGGCAGCGAGATACTTCCGACCGCAAGCGTCATCAAATTGCCGATCCTCATCGAGCTGCTACGGCAGGTCCAAGCCGGTGGCCTCTCGCTCGAGACGCGTACCTCGCTCAGGAGCGAGGATCAGGTCGGCGGGTCGGGGATCCTGAAGGCGTTCGGCACCGGCCTCCAGCCGACGCTGCTGGACGTCGCGACCATGATGATCATCCTCAGCGACAACACCGCGACGAACATGGCGATCGACGCCATCGGCGGCGTCGACGCCGTCAATCGAACGATGGTCGAACTCGGGCTCCCGACGATCCAGCTCCACAACCGGATCGACTTCGGGCTCATCGGGTCGGACGTCCGGCGACTCGGCGAGGCGAGCACGGCCGACCTCTGCGACCTCGTCTACGGGATCGCTGGGCGCACGATCGTCTCCCCGTGGGTGAGCGAGACCGCCGAGGCGATCATGGAAGGCCAGCAGTACCTCGACCAGGTGCCGCGCTACATGATGGCGACGCCGTATTGGCGGGAGCTCGGCCAGTCGCCGACACTCCGCATCGCCTGCAAGACAGGCTTCTTCACCGGCACGCGTGTCGATGTCGGGATCGTCCGCTTCGTCGCCTCCGGCGGCGGCTTTGCCTATGCCGTGGCGAACCACGAGCTGGCCGACGTGACCTTCGGGCCCGAGGCCGAAGGCGTCATCATCAATGGTCTCGCAGGGAAGGCGCTGTTATCGCACTGGTGGCCGGCGGACCTCGAGCTCCCCGTCTTCGCCACCGCTTACGATCGCTGACGAAGCAGACCGAAGTGGTAGTTGCCTCCGGAACCTCCGCGAGGGGAAGTCTTCTCATTCGCGACATCGAGCTCATCGACGGGACTGGCGCCGCGTCTCGCCGGGCGGACATCCTTGTCGATGGTGCGACGATCTCTGCCGTCGAGGCGCCCGGCATGCTGCCCGCGGCCGCCGAGCTCGTGATCGAAGGGTCAGGCCTTGTCGCGTGTCCCGGGTTCATCGATGTCCACTCGCACGCGGACAACGCCCCGTTCCTCGAGGGGGACGACACGTCGAAGATCCTCCAGGGCGTCACCTCGGAGGTCGTCGGCAACTGCGGGTTTAGCCTCGCCCCGACGACGGCCGCGACCAAGGCGCTTTTTGAGACGTACAGCAGACGACTCTTCCCGCCGCTCCCGTGGACGTGGTCAAGCTTTGCCGAGCTGCTCCGAGCGACGGACGAGCGAGGATACGTGACGAACTATGTCCCGCTCCTCGGTCATCACGCAGTCCGGATAGCCACGCTTGGCATGTCCGATCGCGCGCCCGACGCCGGTGAGCTCGAGACGATGCGCGACCTCGTCCGCGAGGCGGTCGATGCCGGTGTCGTCGGCCTCTCGACGGGCCTTATCTATCCCCCCGGCCTCTTCGCCGCAACCGACGAGATCGTCGCACTCGTCGATGCCCTCCCGGCCGACTCCCTCTACGCGACGCACATGCGCGGCGAGGGCCCTCAGGTCATGCGGAGCATCGCCGAGGCACTCGCGATCGGCCAGCGGACCGGTCGGCAGGTCCAGATCTCACACCTCAAGGTCGCGGGCCGTGCGGCGTGGGGCTCGATGCCACGAGCGATCCAGCTGATCGACGCGGCTCGCGAGGGCGGGCTCGACGTGCGCCAGGACGTCTACCCCTACACAGCTGGCAGCACGATGCTCAGCGCAACGCTTCCCCCATGGTTCCAGGATGGAGGGGATAGCAGCGTCCTGCGACGGCTCGAGACTGCGAAGGATCTTGCCAGGCTGCGTGAGGATCTCTCCGCCCCGAGCGACGATTGGGAGAACTTCGTCGTAGGGGCCGGCTGGGGCGGCATCGTCGTGGCGTCCTCTGCGAGCCACACGTACGACGGCCATTCGATCGCGGAGATCGCGGCGCAACGAGGGGACGAGCCGTTCACGGCGATGATCCACATCCTTCGATCCGAGAGCCTGCAGGTGAGCATGATCGTTCACCACATGAGCGAGGACGACCTGGTCGTCGCCCTTCGTCATCCGCTCACGATGATCGGTTCGGACGGTCTTCCGCCAGGTGTTGGCGGCAAGCCGCATCCGCGCACGTACGGCACATTCCCGCGCATCCTTGCGAGATTCAGTCGCGATCTGGGGATTCTCAAACTCAATGAGGCGGTTCGGCGGATGACATCATTGCCGGCGGCGACGTTTGGACTTGCGGACCGTGGCGTTATCGCCCCGGACATGGCCGCCGACATCGTCTTGTTCGACCCCGGCCGGGTCCGCGTTGTCGCCACCGTCGAGGACTCCACGGCGACGCCGGAGGGGATCGCCTCCGTGGTGCTGAATGGCCGTGTCGTAGTCAGCGACGGCGCCTACGTCGGACCGCGCTCCGGACGCCGACTGACTCGAGTGCATTGATGTCGGGCCGGCGATCCTCGCGGC